>JAZRVG010000067.1:0-4393 GCA_045599025.1 Christensenellaceae bacterium
TTGTAAATATCGTCGCAAACGGCAAGTCTCGTTTGATAGTCAAGTGCGGAAAAAGGTTCGTCTAACAGTAATAATTCGGGGTTAGAAGAAAGTGTACGGATAAGAGCAACTCTTTGTCGCATACCGCCAGAAATTTGGTTAGGGTAAGAGTTTATAAAATCTTTTAGCCCGTACCTTTCAAGTAAACTTAAAACGTATTTTTTATTTTTTTCGTTTAAAGTTTTTTTAATTTCAAGTGGTAAAAAAGCGTTTTTGACGATAGTTCGCCACTCAAAAAGTTCGTCACGTTGTAACATATAGCCTATTTCGTTTTGCGGTTTTAATATTTTTTTACCTTTAAATAAAATTTCGCCTTGACTTGCTTTAAACAAACCGGCAGTTAAAGATAAAAGGGTGGTTTTACCGCAACCCGATGGTCCGATTATAGCAACGAATTCACCTTCTTTAACGTTAAAAGATACGTTTTTAATCGCTTGTGTTTCTCCGTCGTCGGTTTGGTATTTAACCGAAACGTTTTTAAATTCAAGTAAATTCATATTTTTTCTCCAAAAACGAAGTAATTTTATAATTTTTTAGCAAATTTCGTTTCAACAACGATATTATATGATACTGTTCCCGTTTCTTCTCCCGAATTTTTAATAATTTTAAGAAGTGTAGAGAACATATCTTCGGTTAAGATTAAGTCGCTTGACCAAGTGTCAACGTCCTTGTAGTTTTTAAGAGATTTTGCGGTGCTTTCTAAATTAGAACCCGTAAAATGTTTAATTAAGTATTTAGAAACTTCCAAATCGCTTTCGTTCATAACAAAATCAACGGCTTTTTTAAGTGCTTTCGTAAATTTTTCAATTTTATCGGAATTTTTTTCCATATAACTTGATAACGCTATGAAAGAAGTGTAAGGAACTTCTCCGCTTTCTACGCCTACGCTTGCAACTATATAACCTTTTTTAGCGTCGCAAAATTCCGTTGCGGTCGGTTCAAACAAAGTTACGTAATCGCCAACGCCCGAATCAAAGGTTGATGCCATAGCGGGGAATTGAACGTCCGTTCTTAAAGTAATATCTTCACTTGTAAAACCTTTTTGTTTGACTATATAGTCAAAAGTCATAGCGGGCAGACCGCCTTTTCTTCCCGTAATAACGGTTTTACCTTTTAGATTTTCCCAAGAAAAATTTTCTTCGGGTGTTCTACCTATTAAAAAACAGCCGTCACGTTTTGTTAGTTGAGCAAATACTTTCGGCGAGTCCTTTTTTTGTTGATTAGCAATGTAAACTACGGTTTCGGGGCCTGCCAAAATAATATCTGCTCCACCCGATAAAAGAGCAGTCATAGAAACTTCACTACCACCGCCGTTCGTAAGTTCAATTTTTAAGCCTTCTTCTTCAAAAAATCCCTTTTCAATAGCAACGTAAAACGGTGCGTAAAAGAAAGAATCGGTAACTTCGTTTACTCTTATTACGTTTTCCGATTTTTTATTACAAGCGAGTAGAGTAAGTAAAAGTAAAACGGTTGAAATAAATATAATAAATAATTTTTTCATATAAAACTCCATTTACATAATTTATAGTATGCTTTGCGTTTTTTAATTGACAATAAAATTCAATTATTATATAATTAAGGAACTCACGTTTTACTTATAATAAGTAAAGCAAAAAAGTAGCGGAGGCAAAAAATGAATTTATCAACTACTTATAATCCCAAAGAGTTTGAGAAAAAACTCTATGAAGAATGGGAATCAAAGGGCTATTTTAAGGCTCAACCGAATAAAGATAAAGTACCTTTTACGGTAGTTATTCCACCACCGAATATTACGGGTCAACTTCATATGGGTCACGCTCTTGACGAATCTATTCAAGACAGTATTATAAGATTTAAAAGAATGCAAGGCTTTGAAACTTTATGGCTTCCCGGAACCGACCATGCGTCTATTGCAACCGAAGTTAAAATCGTTGACGCAATGCGTAAAGAAGGTTTAACCAAAGAGCAAGTTGGAAGAGAAGAATTTTTAAGAAGAGCATGGGCATGGAAAGAGCAATACGGCGGTAGAATCGTAGAGCAATTAAAATGTTTAGGTTCGTCTTGCGACTGGTCCCGTTTAGCCTTTACAATGGACGAAAAGTGCAGTAAAGCGGTAAGGGAAGTATTCGTAAACCTTTATAATAAAGGTTTAATTTATCAAGGAAAGAGAATAATCAACTGGTGTCCTAAATGTAAAACTGCATTAAGCGACGCAGAAGTTGATTACAGCGAAGAACCTTCTCATTTATGGCATATCCGTTATCAAGTTAAGGGTGAAGATACGTATATAACGGTTGCAACCACAAGACCGGAAACTATGCTTGGCGATACGGCTGTAGCAGTAAACCCGAAAGATAAAAGATATCAAAATTTAGTAGGCAAAATGCTTATTTTACCTATTGCAAACAGAGAAATTCCTATCGTTGCGGACAACTACGTTGAAACCGAATTCGGTACGGGTGCGGTAAAAATCACTCCTGCACATGATCCTAACGACTTTGAAGTAGGTTTACGCCATAATTTACCCGTTATAAAAGTTATGAACGACGACGGCACTATGAACGAAAACGCCGATAAATATAACGGATTAGACAGATTTAAGTGTCGTGAAGAAATCGTTAAAGACTTAAAAGAATTAGGTGCTCTCGTTAAAATAGACGATTACAACCATAACGTAGGTCATTGTTACCGTTGTTCTTCAAGCGTAGAACCTATCATTTCAAAACAATGGTTCGTAAAAATGGAACCGCTTGCAAAACCTGCGGTTGACGTAGTTAAGAAAAAAAGCATTAAATTCACTCCGGAAAGATTTACTAAAATCTACTACAACTGGATGACCAACATTAAAGACTGGTGTATTTCCCGTCAACTTTGGTGGGGACACAGAATTCCTGCCTTTTATTGTGATGATTGCGGTGAAATGACCGTTTCCAAAACTGATATAACGGTATGTCCAAAATGTAACGGTAAAAATATAAGACAAGACGAAGACGTTTTAGATACATGGTTCAGTTCGGCATTATGGCCGTTCTCAACGCTCGGTTATCCCGATTTAACGGAAGATTTAAAATATTTCTACCCAACCGACCTTTTGGTTACCGGTTACGATATAATTTTCTTCTGGGTAGCAAGAATGATTTTCTCCGGTTTAGAGCATACGAATAGAATTCCGTTTAAGGACGTTTTAATTCACGGACTTGTAAGAGACGCTCAGGGTAGAAAAATGAGTAAATCTCTCGGTAACGGAATTGACCCGCTTGAAATTATTGACGAATACGGTGCGGACACTTTGCGTTATTGCTTGTTAAACGGTATTGCTCCGGGTAGTGATACACGTTTCAGTAAAGATAAATTAGACGGTTGTAGGAATTATATCAACAAAATTTGGAACGCATCACGTTTCGTACTTATGAATTGCGAAGGCAATCAAGTTAAGAATATAGAAGATTGCAAATTAACGGTTGCGGACAAGTGGATTTTGTCAAGATTAAACCAAACGGTTAAGAAAGTAACGTTAAACATGGAAAAATACGAAATAGGTATGGCATGTTTTGAACTTCACGAATTTGTTTGGAACGATTTTTGCGACTGGTACATAGAACTTTCTAAACCTGCATTATACGGCGAAGATAAGGACAAAAAGAGTGATGTTTTAGGCGTATTATGTTACGTTTTGGAAAACACTTTAAAACTTTTGCACCCGTATATTCCGTTTATCACCGATGAAATTTACCGTAATATTCCAAACAGAACGGGTAGTATTATGGTTTCTAATTATCCAAGATACAATGCTAAACTCGGTTATAAAAAGGACGTTGAAAATTGCGAATATTTAATGAGTATAATTAAATCAATTCGTCAAATCCGTACCGATAGCGGTTGTGCTCCAAGTAAAAAAGTTGATTTGTTCGTAGTAAGCGAAAAAGTAAGACTTATTGAAAAATACAAAACTTATATTGAAAAACTTGCAAATATCGGCAAAATTATCTTTATAAATAGCAAGCAAGACCTTCAAATGAGAGTTGTTTCACAAGTCTTAGATAAAACCGAACTTTATATTCCGCTTGACGAACTTGTTGACATTTCAAAAGAAATTGAAAGACTTCAACAAGAATTGACTAAAACCGAAAGTGAAATACAAAGAGCCAACGGCAAACTTTCAAATCAAGGTTTCCTTGCAAAAGCACCGAAAGATTTAGTTGACAGTGAAAGAGCAAAATTAGATAAATATATTGAACTTCGTGCAAAAATTCTTAAAAATATTCAAGAATTAAATAAATAATAAAATATTAAAAAATAATTGAGCGTTCGCAAAAATTGCGAACGCTTTTTCTTTACCTAAATTTTCGGCAAAAATTACTATATAACTACAACT
>JAZRVG010000068.1:0-3143 GCA_045599025.1 Christensenellaceae bacterium
GAAGATTATATTTATTACTACAATAATGAGAGAATATCTCTTAAATTGAAAATGAGTCCGGTAAAATACCGAACTCAATCTCAAATAATTTAATTTAATTTTTTGTCTAAACTTTTGGGTTCACATCATAGCCGATGGATAATTTTTTTAAATTTTTTATTAAAGGATAGGGATTGTTGCAAGGTATACAACGTCAGGCCTGTTTTTAGAATCGCCTTCAGCTAAAACAAACGCCTTCTTCGTTACGATCCCGCCTGCTTTTTTGCATAGTTCTTCAAGCCCTGCTAAACTTTCGCCGGTAGAAATAACGTCGTCAACAATAGCAACCTTTTTTCCTTTGATTAAATCAACGTCATGCTTTGAAAGGTGGAATTCTTGTGCTTTACCCGTTGTTATAGATGCGCCGTAAGAAATAGAAATCCCGTCTTGCATATAAAGTTTTTTTGCTTTTCTTGCAACTGCATAGTAAGGTTGGTTAAGTTCTCTTGCCGTAACGTGACCTAGTTGTAAACCCTTTGATTCTGCAGTTAAAATTACATCGCAATCAGTTAAAAGTTTTGCAAGTTCTTTTCCGCAATGTTCTGTCAATTCTTGATCGCCGTGAAGATTGAAAAAACAAATATTTATTCCACTTGGAAGCGGAATAATTGGGAGTGAGGCTTTTCTGCCTTTAATGTCAACATCAAAAAATTTATCCATAATTTTTCTCCTTTGAATTTAACGATAGTATTCTATCACTTTTTTTATGTTTTGTCCACAATAAAAATCATATAATTAAACTTTTTTGCATAACTTTACCTTAAGGGGTGAATTATGGATTTTTGCACTTTAAGTATTGAAAAAACCTTAAAAGAAACTTGTTCGGGCGAAAACGGATTACAATTAGGACAAGTTGAAAATAACGGGTTAAAATACGGCGTTAATATTTTAACAAAAAAGCAAAAAAAAGGTTTGTTTTCAAAAATATTCGAAGCACTTTTAGAACCCATGATGATAATTTTGTTAATTGCCTTTTTTATAACGCTTGGAATAAATTTGGGAAAGTTTTTTAAAACTGGCGATTTTGATTTTATTGAGTGCTTGGGAATATTTTTAGCCATAACACTTTCCGTTTCTATAACCATAATTATGGAAGGCAGTTCCGAGCGTGCATTTAACGCTCTTAATAAAATCTACGATAATATTTCGGTTAAAGTATTGAGAGATAATAAAACGGTTTTTATTCCGCAAAGCGAACTTGTGGTCGGCGATATAGTTTTACTTAACAGTGGGGACAAGATTTACGCTGACGGACGGCTTATTAAAAGTGATTTTTTATCCGTTGACGAATCGGCTTTAACAGGCGAATCGTTACCGATAGATAAAGATGCAAATATTGTTTTTAACAGTAATTTACCACTTGCAGAAAGAAAAAACATGGTGTATTCGGGAACGTTCGTTACAAGTGGCGAAGGTAAAATGGTGGTTACGGCTGTGGGCGATAAAACGGAAATAGGAAAAATCGCCAAAGAGTTATCCACCAAAAAAAGCGATACTCCGCTTGAACAAAAGTTAAATAAATTAAGTAAAACGATAACCGTTATAGGAACTGCCGTTGCGGTTTTTGTAACGATAATAAATATTATTAAACTTATCGTTATCGGGGAGTTTACATTTTCTTCCGTTCAGTCGCTTTTCGTTTCATGTATAGTGCTAATTGTTGCATCGGTGCCGGAAGGTTTACCAACGATAGTTGCACTGTCGCTTGCACTTAATATGATTAAACTTGCAAAAGAAAACGCCCTTATAAAAAAGATGATTGCAACTGAAACGGCAGGGGCAGTCAGCGTTATTTGTTCGGATAAGACGGGAACGCTTACAACGGGGAAAATGGACGTTTTAAAAATCTGCCGTTCTAATTTCTGCTATTTGCCTAAAAATTTAAGCGATATAAATTTAATAGAAAACTTCTTGATAAATTCTACGGCAGAAGTTATAAAAGTAAACGGAAAATCAGAGTATAAAGGCAGTGGAACGGAGTGTGCACTTTTAAAAACTTTTGAAAAGAACAAAAATATAAACGTTGATTTATTTAAAAAGAGTTATACCGTTTTAAATAGAGAGCCTTTTGATAACGAGAAAAAATATATGGCGACTACCGTCTTAAAAGGCGGAATAAAAAAAGAACTTATTAAGGGTGCGCCGGAAAAAGTTATTCCGTTATGTAGATTAACGAAAGACCAAATGGACAGTGAACTTTCGTTAATAAAAACAGAGCAATTAGCGTGTAGGCGTGTTTTATGTTTTTGCCATAGCGAAGACGGCGGGTATATTTACGACGGATTTGTTTCGCTTGTTGATCCTATAAGAGATGACGTTTACAGCGCAATTGAAAAATGTAGGAAAGCGGGTATAAAGGTAAAAATACTTACAGGTGACAATTTGGAAACGGCCTATTCAATAGCCAAAGAATTAAAAATAGTTAAAGGAAAAAGTGAAGTTATCAGTGCCGTAGATTTGGAAAACCTTGACGAAAAAAGTTTGGAAAAACTTTTAGATAAGGTATCGGTTATTGCAAGAAGCACACCTATAACTAAACTAAAAATTGTTAAAGCATTGAAAAATAGGGGTGAAGTGGTTGCATGCTCTGGCGACGGAATAAACGACGCCCCTGCCATTAAACAGGCAGACGTTGGTATTGCCATGGGCAAGACGGGTAGCGATATAACGAAGGAAACGGCAGATATCGTTTTATTAGACGATAGTTTTTCAACGATAGTGAGAGCAATATCGTTTGGAAGAAACGTTTATAGAAATCTTCAACGGTTTATAATGTTTCAGTTATCCGTTAATTTATCGGCACTTTTATTTATAACCGTATGTGCTATTTTAGGTTATGAAACGCCGTTTAATACGCTTGAACTTCTTTGGATAAACGTTATAATGGACGGCCCACCCGCACTTACTTTAGGGCTAAATAAAGAGAGCGATAAACTACTTGAAAATAAACCTATAAAGAGAAATAAAAGTATAGTAAGCCTTAAAATGCTTATGGTTATTTTATTTAACGGTTTCTTTATAACCACGATAGTTTTTATGCAATATTTATTTAACTTTATGGGCGTTAACGAAAGTGAAAAAAGCGGAACGGTGTTTACGCTGTT
>JAZRVG010000069.1:0-3272 GCA_045599025.1 Christensenellaceae bacterium
TTCAACTTTGGCTTTTAAAAGGAAGTTTTCTCTTTCTTTATCAAACTTTTCTCTATCTTGTTTAAGTTTATTGTAAATTTCAACTTCTTCCGCTTTTATACGTTCAATTTCTTGCTTTTCAAATTCCGCTTGCTTTTGAACGTTTTCCGCTTCAAGCAAAATTCCGTTAAATTCTACTTTTTCGGGCGAAGTGAAATATTTTGCTCTTTCAACTAACTTTTCGTCAAGACCTAATCTTTTTGCAATTTCAATGGCGTTTGACGTTCCTACCGTTCCCATACGTAGTTTATATAAGGGAGCGAAAGTTTTTACGTCAAAATCCATTGACGCATTTATTATTTTATTATTTGTTAAAGCAAATTCTTTTAAAGCGGAATAGTGAGTGGTTAAAATACCGAAAGTTCCGTTTTCTATCAAGCGTTCCAAAACGGCTTTTCCTAACGCACTACCTTCGTCGGGATCTGTTCCAGCACCTATTTCGTCAATTAAAACGAGTGAATTACTGTTAGCGTTTTCTACGATTTTAATTATATTTTTTAAGTGCGAAGAAAACGTTGATAAGTTTTGTTCTATACTTTGTTCATCGCCTATATCAACGTAAACGTTGTCAAAAACGGAAATTTCCGTTTCTTCTTCCGCTGGCAAGAAAATACCGAGCATTGCCATTAATGTAAATAACCCTACTAATTTTATCGTAACCGTTTTACCGCCCGTATTTGGTCCTGAAATTAAAATATAATTAAACTTTTCACCAAGTTCAACCGAAACGGGAACGACTTTTTGTTTATTTATTAAAGGATGCCTACCGTTTTTTATGTTAATTTTACCCGTAGAAGACAAAATCGGGTAAACTCCCTTTATATCTTGTGCGTAGTGTGCCTTTGAAAAAGCCGTATCTATATCGGTTAAATATACTATATTTTCTTCCAACTTATTTGCAACGGTCGCAACGCTTTCGGTAAGTTCCACTAAAATTCTTTCAACTTCTGCCTTTTCGTTTAAAGTAGCCTCTTTAAGTTCGTTATTTAAATCTAAAATTTCTTGCGGTTCTATGAAGAAAGTACTACCCGATTGCGAACGGTCGTGAATAAAACCTTTTACGTCCTTTAAATGCTCCGATTTAACAGGAACTACGTATCTTCCGTTACGCATTGAAACAACTGCGTCTTGCAAAAAGGCGTTTGCACCCTTTCGCATGTAATTATTTAATCTTTCTCTTATACGCTCGTTTATATTTTTAATATTTTTACGAATTTGATAAAGTTTTTCAGAAGCGTCGTCCGCCATTTGCGTATCACTTAAAATTTTAGATTTTATGCTGTTTTCTAAATATTCGTCGTAAAAAAGTGAGTTTGCAATTTGCTTTATATTCACTATTTCTTCGGTGGCAAGTTCGTTTATTGAGTTACTGCAAATTCTTGAAGAACGAAGTAAAGACGCAACTTTAAGTAATTCCGCAAAGGTTAAAATTGAAGCCCTTTTTGAACGCTCTAACTCGTCAAAAACGTTATCAAAATATTCAACGTTTCCAACGCCTATAAAATAAAGTAATTTATACGCTTCCAAAGTTTTATCAAGCATAAATTTTACCGTTTTATAGTCGGTATTTGGAATTTCGTTAAGAATATTTTCTTTTGTTGAAGATAAAACGGAATATTTAATTACTTGCTCTTTTATTTTATCAAGTTCAAGAGTTTTTAAAGTTTCCTTTTCTATCATAATACACCTTTATTATAATTGCCGTTCGTGTAGTTTTTAACAGTTTCTTTTTGTTTTTCAACGGGTTTTGATAAAATTTTAATAAAATTATCGTCTAAAAGCCTTAAATCGTGAATTTTAGAATTGTCTTTTTGGTCGTTTATTAACAAAGAAGTATTAAAAACTTTAAATTTACAACCGTCTAAACGATATCTTAACACTTCAAAGCCCCTATTATTTTCGTCTTTTAACGTGTAGTTATATTTTAAATAACAATTATTACAATTTTTTTCAAAAGGACAATAAATTAAATCCATAATTTCAATTTGTCCACTTGATAATTTACATAAATTTTTAGGAAATTCGTTTACTTCTTTTAAAGAAAGTTCTTTTGACAAGCAAGCAAAAGTTATATTTTCTTCGTTTAGTACGTTTAAGTTATAATGGTTAAAAATATTAAAGCCTACGCCTGCAAATAAAGGAACGTTAAGTTCGTTTTTAAGTTCTATTGAAAATACGCTATCGGAATATATACCGTAAAACGAATTATTTTTAAGAAGTTCTTTTATTATTGAAATTCCGTTTTCACTAACGAAAGGCGGAACGTATAGCCAAATTCTTTTATTTTTTATTTCAATTACTTTATCAATATTATTATAGTCTTTCGGCATATAAATAATATCGGTAAACTCGTTAAAATTTAAAGAAAAATTATCTACTATGCAAGCGTTTACTTTACTAAAATTATCAATATAATTTATTGTATATTTTGCGATATTACCGTTATTTTTAAAGATTTTTCTATTAAATAATTTTGAGTATAATTCACTACGTAAATTATTTAAAACACTTTTTAAAATAAACAAATTTTCGTCAAAATCACTAAACTCAACTTCAACTTTAAACGGATATTTATCTACTTTGTTAAGGTTTGAAATTATATCGTTTTTAGTAGTTTTTGAAGTTTTTGCAAGTTCCAAAACACAATCACTATATACCGTTATTCCGTTTGAAGATAAAGATAATTTTTCGTTAAGTTTAGCGTTTACCGTAACTACAATATCTAAAAAACGTTTATTTGAAATGCTTTCCAAAAGATTAACTTCTTTTGTAATTGATAAAATATCGCCCTTTTTTGCGTTGCCTTTATATAAAATTTTACCGTTTTTATATATTGCGTTACCCACTTCGTAGCCGTTACTAATAATTTTAAAACTGTCGTTTTCGTTAAACTTAACATTATTTTCTAAAACTACAACTCCGTTATACGCCGATTTGATTACGCCAACGCTTAAACCTTTATGATTTTGTATTTTATTAGATATAAAGCCTTTTTGTTGACCAAACGGAAGCCCAGAAGTAAAATCGCCACGGTTGAAAGACTTTAATATGGCATTTTTTAACTCTATATTATTTTCACCTAAAATAAGTTTAGAATAATATTTTACTGTTGAAACAATATATTCGCTTGAACGCATTCTCCCTTCAATTTTAAAAGAAGACACGCCCGCTTTTATATATTCGTTTACAGTTTTTTCCGAACACAAGTCGCTTAAAGAGAGTAAATAACCTTC
>JAZRVG010000070.1:0-9844 GCA_045599025.1 Christensenellaceae bacterium
AATTTAGCGTTCGTTACCAAAATAGCAAACGCCTCGTCGCTCGTTGCGATAAAAACGGCAAGCAAAGTTCCTGCTTTTACAAAACCGTTATCGTAGAGTTTTGCGGACATTACCGAAAAACCGCATTGCGGAAAAACGCCCGATAATCCTGCTAAAAGCGGTGCGTTCTTGCCACTTAAAAATTTTCCGTCCTTAAAAAATTTTGCCTTTCTTTGAATTACTTCAATGAGTATATAAGTTAAAAGTAGAAAAGGCAATATTAGTAAACTGTCTTTAAGAGCGTCTAATATTAAATCTAATGCCGTATCAAAACTCATAACTATATTATATATTATTTTTTATCAATTTCAAACAAAATTAAAGCATTATCCGTTGAATTTACCGAAATATTTAAAGTTTTATCTTGCGTTTTATAAGTTTTTTCGGTTGTTTTTAAGGTTGCTATTTGTTTTAAAAGTTCAAAGTTATCAAATTTATCGGGGTTTTCTCCGTTCAAAATAAGATAATCGTAGGCACTTGCGTGCTTTTTATCAATTACCGTTTGCTTAACGGTATACTCTCCGTCGGCAAGTTTTACGCTCAACGTGTCGTTTAAGTCTTCAAGCGGAGTTATATAATTTTTAGAAGAATAACTTACCATAACGAAAGTTTTGCCGTTTTCTTTCACTTCGGAAACAACCGAAACGTTTTCGTTGTCGTTTTCCGATTTAACCAAATATCCACCACCCATTTTTGATAAAAGAGAGTATGCAAGATAGATAGGTTTTGGTATTTTATGCAAAGTGAAAAATCCCCTAAATCCCGAAAAATCTACTTCCATTTCGTGTTGACCGGATAAGCATATCATCATTTTTGAAACGTTTATATCAAGGTCAATAAAGTGCTTAATCATTTTGCCGAAATAAGCCGAAAATTTACTGTCTTCACGGAACATAAGCATAGGGCAATCTTCTTTATTTAAAAAGCCTTGCGTTGATGCTCCCCACTCGTCAATTATTATTTCTTTACCACTTGGAAATACCTGTTTTATAAGGTCTTCAAACTCTAAACAAATATCTCCGTTTTGGTCGGCGTCAATAAGTCTTTCCCCTTTGTTTAAATAGTACGGTCCTGTGCCGTAGGTGTGAATTGAAACGAAATCAATAGGTAAATTTTTTTCTTTAACGAATTTTAAAAAATCTAAAAAGAAAGTACGGTAAACGGCAACGGAAGGACCACCCATCTTCAAGTTTTTAGAAACTCTTAAAATACCTTTTGCAAAGTTTTCGTATAACTTTTTATATTCTTCAAGTCTAAAAGCGGAATTTTCTTCGGTTTGCGGTAATTGATTAAAGAAAAAAGACGGCAAATCGGGTTCGTTATAACATTGCAAATACCAGTTTTTAACAACGTTTTCTCCGTAGCGTTCTACTATGTGTTTGGTATAGTTATAGCAAACTTCTTGCCATAAATTATAATCTTTTGGCGGATAGGTGCAAATCATTTTGCCTTTATATCTCGTGCTACGCTTATTATTTGCCGATCTCTCTTCGGGGTTACCCGATATAACGGGTGGAATAAAATTATAGCATACCAAAAGGTTGAAACCTTTTTTTACCATATAGTCCATACGAACATCGTTTTCGGTAAAATTATAAGTTAAATTTCCGTTTTCGTCCATACCGACTATATCTTCAAACATAGAGTACATTCTAACGGTATTGCCTACTCCGTCGCTTGACGCTCTGTTTAAAATTTCTTGCCCCCACTCGTCTTCTATCGCATCGGTTGGATGAAAGTGAAAATTATTCCAAAAGTTTGTTAATTTTTTTATTTTAGTATCAGTATAAACTTTTATCATAAGGTTACTCCTTTTAAAAAATTATACTATATTTTTACTTTGCGTGCAATATAAATTCATTACAAAAAAATGCGGTTTATTTACATTTTACTACCAACTTTCGTGCAATTAAAAAGCACCGAATAAAATCGGTGCTTTTTATTTTTATTTGCGGTTTGCAAGTACTTCTTTTTCGTATTTTTTAACTTCTTCAAACCAGTTTTTATCTAATACGTTTTCACGCTTTAAATATTCCGTCCATACGTCGCTAAACGGCATTGTTTTCATTTCTTCTTGCAATACCATAAGTTCGGTGTATTCGCCGTTGTTTTGAAGTTCCTTTAATCTTGCATTAGGTTGCAAAAGTGCAAACAAAAGTGATTTTTGCATGTTTCTTGCTCCTACCGTCCATGCAGATATTCTGTTTATACTTGCGTCAAAATAGTCAAGGGCTATGTAAACTCTGTTTATAGCGTCGTTCCTTACTATTTCTTTTGCAATTTCTTTCGTTTCGTCGTCAAAAAGTACAACGTGGTCGCTGTCCCATCTAACAGGTCTCGTTACGTGAAGAGCAAGTTCGGGGAAGAAACATAAAAGTGAAGAAATCTTGTCCGAAACAACTTCGGTCGGATGATAGTGGCCGTTATCCATAAGCGGTAAAATGCCTTTATCTTTTGCATATAAAAGTGCAAATTCGCCCGAACCTACCGTGTAACTTTCCACACCGATACCGAATACTTTACTTTCTACGCAAGGTTTAACTAAATTTTTGTCGTAGTCTTCAAGAATTTTATCAATACTGTCTTTATAGTTTTGTCTTAAAGAAAGTCTGTCACCCGGAATATCTTTAAGTCCGTCACCCGTCCAAATATTCATAACGCAAGGAATACCCGTTTCTCTTGCGAAATATTCGCTTATTTTAATACAAGCCTTGCCGTGTCTTACCCAAAAATCTCTTATTTCTTTATTTGGCGAAGAAAGAGTTAATCCGCTTGACGCCTTTGGATGAGAGAAGAAAGTGGGGTTAAAATCAAGACCGCAATTATGCTTTTTTGCAAAGTCAACCCATTTTTTGAAGTGCTTGGGTTCAAGAGCATCTCTATCGGCAAATTCACCTTTTTCAAAAATAGCGTAACATGCGTGTACGTTTATTTTTTTAGTTCCCGGAACTAACGACATAACTTTTTCAAGGTCGTTCATAAGTTCTTCGGGTGTTCTTGCTTTTCCCGGGTAATTACCCGTTGTTTGAATACCGCCCGACAAACCTTCTTTACTGTCAAACCCGTTAACGTCGTCACCTTGCCAACAGTGAATTGATACGGGAATATTTTTCAAAACTTCTAACGCTTTTTCCGTATCTATACCGTATTTAGCATACTCTTTTTTTGCTGATTCGTAATTTTGCATTTAAAATCTCCTTTATTTGATAAGATTTTCCTTTTTATTATATTTTATATTTATTATCACTATTGCAACGAATACCAAAACTATTCCTATAACCTTTATAAAGTTTGGATATTCTTTAAAAAATACCGTTCCTACGACGAGCGAAGAAACTATTTCTATACTTGAAATTATTGACGCTTTTCCGTTTTCCGTCTTTTTAAGTCCCATTGTGAAAAGTGCATACGGAGCAACGGTTGATACTACCGCAAGAAGTATTGCGGGCAAAATATAACTTGTTCCCAAAGATACCACTTCTACTAAATTTGAGTAGTCTGCAAACGCTAACGAACCTAAAAACGAAAAGATAAATCCGTATAAAATAATCGTTTCCGAAGTATAGCCTTTATTGTAAGCAAATCTTGTAAAAATACTGTAAAGTCCGTAAGAAAGCCCCGAACATATTCCTACTAAAAATGCCGAAAAACTTATGGAAAAACCGCCCTTTTCGTAAGAACACAGCACCGTTCCAACCATTGTTAGAACAAGCCCTATTCCCTTTGAAACCGTTACTTTTTCTTTAAATAAAATAGCCGATAAAAGTATTACGAATACGGGTGCGGTGTACATTAAAATGCACGCCGTTGAAAGCGACGCTTTTTGCATGGTGGTAAAATAAGTTATGCCCGTTAAAAGCATACCGAGTACCCCCGTTCCTAAAAAGCACCACAAGTCTTTAAATTTAACTTTATAAGCCTTTCTGTCAAAAATCAAGAAAAACAAACATATTACGATTGCACTTATTAACACCCTAAAAAATACGATATTAAAAGTTGAAACGTTCAAATTTGTTAAATTTCTTACGAACAAACCCGAAAAGCCCCACAAAGCCCCTGCCGTAAAAACTAATAAAGGGTAAAAGTATTTTTTCATAGTTCTCCTTTTTTTTGACAATTATCTACAAAGAGTTATTAACAATGTTGATAACCATGTTGATAACTTTTAATATTATTTACCGCAAAACCACTTTAACGGCAAAAAATACGTCCAAATCTCCCCTTATAAGTTATAGTATAACTTAAATATGATTTATAGTCAACGGAAAAATTAAATTTATTCATAAAAAAAAGAGAGTTTAAAAAACTCTCTTAATTCTTTAATTACTCACCCTTGAAAGGTAAAAGGTCAGCGACTCTTGCTCTCTTAATAGCAGTAGCAAGGGCTCTTTGGTGTTGAGCACAAACGCCGGTCATTCTTCTTGGAAGTATTTTACCCTTTTCGGTAATAAACTTCTTTAATTTTGCTAAATCTTTATAATCAATTTTATCAGCCTTTTCTACGCAGAAAACACAAACTTTTTTTCTTGGTGCTTTTCTGATTGGCTTTTTAACCATAGTGGTTTTTTCTTCCATAATTCTATCTCCTTTTAAAACGGTAAATCGTCTTCATCAACTTTTTCAAGTTCTATAGGCTTTTTTGTAGCGGTAGGTGCTTCAAAACCCATATCGTCACCACGAGCGGTTGACGAAATAAATTCAACTTCGTTAGCAACTATATCGGTAACGGTTCTCTTAATTCCGTCCTTATCTTCGTAAGAACGGTTTTGTAAACTGCCTACAACGGCAACTTTACTACCTTTTTTAAGGAACTTTCCGCAATTTTCCGCTTGATTTCTCCATACCGTAATGTTAAAGAAATCAGCCTCTCTGTTACCATCTGCATTAGTGAAAGACCTGTTTACCGCTATTGAAAAACGACAAACCGATACTCCACTTGACGTAGCAGATACTTCGGGGTCACGTGTTAAATTTCCTATTAAATAAACTTTATTCATAGTTTCCTCCGATTACGCTTTGGTAATCATAATTCTTAACATGCCGTCAGTAATACCTGCAATTCTCTTAAGTTCGGCAACGAGTGTTACGTCGCTTTCAAACGACATAAGAACGTAAAAGCCTTCCGTTTTGTAGTTGATAGGGTAAACGAGTTTTTTAACTCCCCACTTGTCAACTTTCTCAACGTTACCACCGTTAGTTTTAACAACGTTTTCAAATTTAGCAATTATAGCGTCTTTTTGTTCGTCGTTAATTTCGGTAGATAAAATGTAGAGCATTTCATACTTCTTCATATTTTTAACCTCCTGGACATTATTGGAATACGACTCCCCGTATTCAAGGTTATACGGTATTTAACCGCAACTTTAAACGACTTTTCATTTAAAGCACATATATTATATATTATACTTTTATAATTGTCAACGATTTTTAAGGTACACTTTACCCTTAATAAAGCAATACCGCTTTGTCCGATAAATTCAAAATTTGGTTATTATCACCCTTAACGTTAAAATATTCTTGATGATAAGTTTTGTGCGGAACTAAATAAATTCTTTTATCTTGCCAAAACTTTTGAACGTCCTTTGAAAGTACGCCCGTTTTTAAAATAGTATCGCAAATCTCTGCGTTAAGGTCTATTATTGCCGACTTGTAGTTTTCCCCGAAAATATCAAGTAAAGCCGTTCTTATTTTCATAATTATATAGTCGTCGGCTAAAATTTTTCCTTCACCTTTACAATAAGGACATTTTTTATTTAAAATTTCGTTTATTTCTTTTCTTTTTTTACGCCTTGTAAATTCTACTATTCCAAGTCCCGTCATTCCAACGACGTTACACTTTAACCTATCGTTTTTAAGAAACTCCGTTAGTGCGTCAACTAATTTTTGGCGGTGCTCTTCAAGTTCCATATCTATAAAGTCAACTACCACTATTCCGCCAATGTTTCTTAATCTTACTTGTCTTGCTATTTCTTCCGCCGCAAGTAAATTCGTTGCAAAAACGGTTTCTTCCAACTTTTCTTCGCCTATGTAACTACCCGTGTTTACGTCTATTACCGTCAACGCCTCCGTCCTGTCTATAATCAAGTACGCACCCGACGACAAATCAACTCTGCTTCTTAATAGTCCGTCAACGTCCTTATCAAGCCCGTACTTTTTGAACATATCCGTTTTTTCATCAAAAAAGTATAACTTTTTACGGATTTTTTCACGGGAATGCGGTAATTTTTTAAGCCTATCGTAAATGTTTTTATCGGCTATTATTATCTTTTCAACGTCCGAAGTCAAAACATCACGAACCATACGCATAGGCAAATCGCCTTCGTTATAAACGACTTCACCTACGTTTGCTTTTTCGTAATTTTCAAGAATTTCTTCGTATTGTTTAACAAGGTTTTTGGCTTCTATTTTTATATCGTTCTTTTTAGCGTTTTCCGACGCTGTTCTTGCTATAAATCCGCCTTGTTTTATCTTTATAGAACCTAAAATTTCAATTAAACCGTTTCGTATACTTTCGTCCGTTATCTTTCTTGAAACGGTGTTGTAATCAAGCGTTGGAACGTAAACTACGTATCTACCCGGAAGCGAAATATTATCCGTTAATCTTGCGCCTTTTTGCCCTGTAGGGTCTTTTACCGCTTGTACCATTATTACGTCGTTTTCGCTTAAATTAAGCGTTGACGGTAATGAGTTTTCTATAAGTTTTTTATCTACGAGTGTTTCCCCAACAAACAAGTAGCCGTTCTTTTTTAAACCTATATCTACGAACGCCGCTTGCATTCCGCTTAAAACGTTGTTTACTCTACCTTTATAAATATTTCCGACGATTTGCGATTTATCGGTTTTTTCAACGTGATATTCAAGTAGTTTGTTCCCGTCGGCAAGTGCCGCAACGGTGTTTCCCCCGAAACTGTCAAGGAATACATTAAGTGACATTTTTCTTCTCCAAATATTTTTCTACCGTTAAACCGTCTAAAAATTCAACGGATTTTTTTATTACGCTAATATGCTCTCCTCCGTACGTTTCTTGCAACTTTTTCGCTAAAAAATCCGGTCTTAAAGTTATATTCCCGAATTTTAATTTCGCAATTAAAACGTCGCCTAAAAAATGCATATCTATAATTCTGTCCCTAACTTCCTTCTCGCCCGTATGTTTATCGGGAACAATAAACGTTTCACAATTTAAAACTTCGTTCACGTCAAATTTATTTAGTCCGTAAATTTCGTACGTGGCCGTTGTTATATCGCTTGCAACGTTGAGTTTTACTTTCGTTTCGTATGCCGAATAACACTTTATTCCTTTGGGGGAATTCGCATTGAAAAGTTCTTTAAAACCTTCAACGCCCCTTTCCGTGTCAACAAGCATATATTCACACTCGCTTTTAAGCCCTAATCCTATTGGTGCACTCATATAAATTAAAATGTGAGGATTAAACCCTTTGGAATAATTTACTTCTATATTCGCCCTTCTTAATATTTTAGTTAAGTGGCGTAACGTGTCTAAATGCGGTATGTACTCTGCACCGTCAAGTTTTGAATATTCTACGAGTATCATATATTCTCACCGCCTTTACAAATACCGCATATTTTTTGAAGTCCGCAAGCCTTACAACCGCTTTGGCAACCACCCGAAACTTTTCCTTTATAAGCGTTATGTCTTTCACGCAAAAAGAACTCTTTCGTCAAGCCTATATCTACAAAATCCCACGGTAAAAGTGAGCATTCTTCAAATTCGTCAGTATAATTATTACTGTCAACTTTCGCCGTTATAAAAGCGTTTTCCCACCTTGAATAGTCAAAATATTCCGACCAACTTTCAAATTTTCCGCCTTGTTTATAAACTTCTAAAAGTACGCTTCCAACCCTTCTGTCCCCACGGGCAAGCACGCTTTCAATTTCCGATAAATCGTAATCGTTCCAGTTAAAAGTAACGCCTTTTATGAAGAGTAATTTTTTGAGTTTTTCTATCTTTCTTTCGATATCTTCTCTTGATACGAATTTTTCCCACATAAACGGCGTAAACGGTTTCGGTATGAAAGTTGATACGCTTACGTTTATTCTTAAAGCACGCAACCTTTTAGGGTTTTGAGAATATACTTCTTTTATCTTTTCAACTATTTTTGCTATGCCTTCTATATCTTCGTCCGTTTCGGTAGGTAGCCCCATCATAAAGTAGAGTTTTATGGCAGAATAATCAAGGTTAAACGCCTTTTGAACTCCTCTTTCAATTTCTTCTTCGCTTATATCTTTATTTATAACGTCACGAAGTCTTTGAGTACCTGCCTCGGGAGCAAACGTTAAACTGCTTTTTCTTGACTGTTCCGCATAGTACTGTTCAAAACTGTCAATTCTCAAAGACGGCAAAGAAAGTGTGGTATACTTCGGTAAATTTTCTTTCAAATTTTCCATTAAGTCTTTAAGATACGGATAGTCGCCCGTTGATAAACTGTTCATACTAACCGTTTCGTAGCCCGTATTCCTTACGAGTTCGCAAGCCGTTTTAGTAAGGTTTTCCACGCTTCTTTTGCGAACGGGGCGGTATATAAAACCTGCTTGACAAAATCTACAACTACGGTAGCAACCACGCATAACTTCAATAACCGCTCTATCGTGAACCGCTTCGGTATTGCCTACCGGTTGAGAAGTCGGGAACACTGCGTTCTCCAAATCTAAACAAAAAGCCTTTTTAACTTTTTTGCCTTCAAATCTTATTATTTCCCCGTTTTCGCCGTAAACGGGGTAAGTTAACGAAGGCACGTAAACGCCTTCAATTTGAGTGGCTTTTTCAAGGAATAATTGCTTATTTCCCTTACACTCAACGCCAAGTTTAGCAAGTTCTCGCATTGAATCTTCGCCGTCGCCTATAACGAACAAATCAAAGAAATCTGCAAGCGGTTCGGGGTTTACGGCACAAGGTCCACCGCCTTGAATTATAGGAAAACCGTTTCCCCTGTCTTTTGCAAGTAAGGGAATATTCGCCAAATCAAGCATATACAAAACGGTAGTATAACTCATTTCGTACTGCAAAGAAAAACCGAGCATATCAAATTCATTAAGCGGTTTTTTCAAGCCGAGAGAATAAAGCGGAATTTGGTTTTTTTTAAGTTCGTCACCGAAATCCGGCCAAGGAGCGTAACACCTGTCCGCACAAGAATTATCAACCTTATTCATAACTTCTTGAACGATTCTTATACCCAAGTTGCTCATGCCCACTTCGTACACATCGGGAAAACAAATACAATAATTAAATTTTTCTTCTTTAATAACGGGTTCACCGAACTCACCACCCACGTAGCGAGAAGGTTTTTCAACGTTAATTAAAATTTCATCAAGAGTTTTTTTCATAAAAAGTCCAACCGAGAAAGAAGTATAAAACTTACGGTAACATTACCGTTTTGTTATTATACGCACCACACCATTATAATTTATATAATATAATAACATATATATAAGCATTTTTCAAGATTTTTATAAAATTTAAATTAAATTATATAGATACCGTTGATATTTTAAAAAAAATATGCTAAAATTACATAGAAATTAAACAAACGCTTCCGTAGTTAAATGGATATAACAGTCCCCTCCTAAGGGTTGACTATATCCATTAAAACATATAAAAAATAGGCATTTTTAGATAAAAAATGCCCAAAAACAGCGTTTTTTTAGTATCAAAATCAAAACTGGTATAAAAATCGGGAGAAAATTTCAAGACAGTCTATCCGAAGTTAAACAGGAAATAACGGAAACCATCGAAGTTTCAATTCCGGGCTCGAGCCCCAGCGGGAGGACCGAAATCAGCGAGGGGGTG
>JAZRVG010000071.1:0-3717 GCA_045599025.1 Christensenellaceae bacterium
CTTACTTTTAACCCTTGCCCTTTCACTTACTCTTATGTTAAGTGCTACGGCTTGTGGTGGAACGAATTACACTATTTACACAGGCGGTACGGGTGGCGCTTATTACGGTTTTACAAACGCTATTGCTCCAATGTTAAAACAAAGAAGCGGTTTAAACTTTACGGTTATCGGTGATACCGGTGGTTCCGTTGCTAACATTAAAGCAATCAATAAAGGTGACGCAAAACTTGCTATCGTTCAAAACGATACTATGATTAACGCTTACAACGGTTTAACAAACAACTTTGCAAGCGGTGCAATCACATCTTTCTCCGTTGTAGCACAAGTTTACCCCGAAGTTATGCAAATAGTAACTAATAAACCTATTACTTCTCTTGCAGATTTAAAAGGTTCTAACTACAACGTCTCTATCGGCGACGTAGGTTCCGGCGTTGAGGCAAACGCAGTTGCATTATTGACCGCATACGGTGTAAACATTACTCTTGATACTTCAAGCAACAAATACGTTTCTACCGATATTACCGTTCATAATTTGAGTGTTGATAAATCGGCAGACGGTATGAGAAACCAAACTATTGACGTATTCTTCTTCACTTCCGGTGCTCCTGCCTCCGCAATTACTTCGCTTTCGGCGAACAATAACCAAGTAGGCGTTAAAATGATAGGTTTATCTACCGAAGTAGTTAACAACTTTATTGAAAGTAATAAAATTGACGGACAATACAACGTTTATTCTTCCGTTCAAATTTCTCACGCAAACTATGATTTCATACCGGAAGGCAGTCCCGTTACTACCGTAGGCGTTACCGCAACTTATATTTGCTCTAACGATTTGAGTGAAGACGAAGTTTATAAAATTACCAAAGCAATTTGGGAAAGCAAAGAAGACCTTGTTAAATCTTACGCTTTGGCAGTTAATATGAACGTAAATAAAGCAACGAGTGCTATCGGCAACGTTCCCGTTCACAAAGGTGCTCAAAAATATTATAACGAAGTAAAAGCCTAAAATTTAACTACAAAATAAGGTAACGAGGGGTTAAAACAATCCCTCGTTAGTCTTGTCTATGGAGAAAAAATGAAAAAACAAAAATTAACTAACAATGCCGACGAGATTTTAAAAGAATTAGATAAAGACAGTAAAACAAGAGTTTTTACCGGTTATTTTAAAATTGCGTTTTCGGCAATTATGATAGCCTATGCAGTTTATATGATTATGAGTGCAACTATCATAAAAAACCAAACGAGTTATACAACTTTACCGCTTTTCGTAGGGCTTTCGTTATTTTTAGGTTTTATAAAATATCCTGCTTGTAAAAAAGACGCTACGAAAGTAAACTGTATTCCTTGGTACGATATTATTTTAGCAGTTCTTTCTCTTGCTGTTTACTTATATCCGGTTATCAAACAAAACCAAATTATATATCAAGGCGGAGATATAACTAAATTTCAAGTAGTAATAGGTATCGTAGCAATTTTACTTTTAATTGAAATGTGTAGGCGTGCAACGGGTATTCCTTTAATAGTAGTTGCAAGCGTATTCATAATATACGCAACTATTTGGTTGTTTAATAATAACCCGAAAACGGTTGTAGATAACCTTATATTCAATTTGTTCTATAACTTGAACTGCGGTATTATGTCAACGCCTATTTCGGTATGTAGTACCTTCGTTGTTATATTCATTATATTCGGTTCTTTTTTGGAAAAAACGAATATCGGTGGATTTTTTATTGATTTAGCGAACTCCGTAGTAGGAACGGCAAGTGGTGGACCTGCAAAAGTTGCGGTTGTTTCTTCCGCACTCATGGGAATGTATTCGGGTTCTTCGGTAGCAAATACCGTTGGTTCGGGAGCGATAACTATTCCTATGATGAAAAAAACGGGTTATAAACCGGAATTTGCCGCAGCGGTTGAGGCGGCGGCATCTACGGGCGGACAAATAATGCCACCTATTATGGGTGCGGCGGCGTTCTTAATGTCGCAAATCACGGGTATTTCTTACTTTACCATAGTTATATCGGCTATATTGCCGGCGGTATTGTATTTTACGGGAATATTTATAGCAGTTCACATAGAAGCAAAAAGATTAGGTCTTCAAGGCTTACCGAAAGATTCCGTTCCAAAATTCTTCAAACTTTTGCTTAAAAAGGGTTATCTTTTATTGCCGGTTGTAGTTTTAGTAGTTGCTATGAATTATTATACTGCGGCAATGTCTGCTTGCGTTGCTATATTATTTGCAATGATTTTAGGTCTTTTAGACGAAAACTTGATTGACAGTTTAACTTCAAAAGACAAAGAAAAAATAAAACCTGCGTTAATGTCCGTTGGTTTAGCCTTAATTCCGCTTGCAGTATTCTTAATAACGTTTGCTTTCAAAAACTTGCTTATAGGCGAAAAAACGTTTATAGCGTTAGCAGTTGCAAGCGTATGTTCGGTATTTTCAAAAACTGCTCCGTTAAACTTAAAAACGTTAGGTAAATCGTTAGAAAACGGAACGGGTAGTACGTTAGGAATAGCAGTTGCTTGCGGTATGGCAGGAATTGTTTCGGGCGTTGTGTTAATGACGGGTATAGGCTCTACGCTTATTACTTTAATCGTTCCGCTTGCAGAAAACTATTTACTTTTAGCATTGATAATGATTATGCTTTGTTGTATTATTCTCGGTATGGGCGTTCCTACAACTGCAAACTACGTTATTATGGCAACGATTACCGCTCCTATATTAGTAAAAGCAGGCGTTCCGTTACTTGCGGCAAATATGTTTGTATTCTATTTCGGAATTATAGCAGATATTACTCCGCCGGTTGCTCTTGCGGCTTACGCCGGTTCGGCAATAGCAGGTTCTAATCCGCTTAAAACGGGATTTACGGCAACAAAACTTGCTATAGGTGCGTTTATTATTCCGTATATTTTTGCACTTAATCCTGCAATGTTGTTTATTGATACAACTTGGTACGAAGTAATTTTAATAGTAGTAACTTCACTTATCGGTATGTTTGGAGTTTCAATAGGCGTTCAAGGCTACGTAAAAGGAAAAGTAAATCCTATTCTCCGTATAGTTTCGGTTATCGGTGGTTTAGCACTTATATATCCGGGACTCATTACGGACGCTATCGGTCTTGTATTAGTCGGTGGAGTGCTTGTATATCAAATTTTAATGAGTAAAAAGCGTACCGTAGTTACGGAATAAATTAAAATGCTTGGCATCCGCCAAGCATTTTTTTAATTCTTTTTTTCCTTTATACTGTCACGCACGTAAACGTTGTAAGCACGCTTATAATAGTTGGTAACCATATTTTTAATTTCTACGGGCGAAACTATCATAGCGTCTTCACCAAATCTTTCAAAATAATTTATTACTTGCGAAGTAGAGCAGTCGTAGTAATATAGATTACCTTCAATTTTTTTAGGTGTGGGTCTATGAACGTAAATTAGTTTTATTTTTCTAATACCTTCCTTGGTTAACTTAACTACGATATCTTCTTTTCTCGGTCTATAATTAAATTGCGGACCGTATTGTTGCAATTTTTTAAACGTTTCAATATGGTCTTCGGTTATTTCAGCCTTTTTAGTTAACTTGTTTACGGATACAATACGGGAAAGCCTAAAAGTGGACGCTCCGTTGCGTGAAGACGCTAAAAGATAGTTGTGCATTTCTTCTTTTGAACGGGCAAAGCCGTATGGCGAAATTTCAAATTTGCTGTAATCAATACTTTT
>JAZRVG010000072.1:0-24194 GCA_045599025.1 Christensenellaceae bacterium
AGAAATTATTTTAAAAGTGGTATTGTTTTATTACTATTATAGTGTTAATCTATAATTGATACTTTGTGTATTAAACTTAAATTTTAAAGATAAAGAGTGATTTATTTATTATATTCGGAGAAACATTATGAAAACTTTAAAGGAGAAACTTGTAGCAAAAGAAAAAGTGTGCGGGTCTCACATACTTATGAATGATTTTATAGCGTCGGATATCGTTAGCAGTTTAGATTATGATTTTATTTGGGTTGATACTGAACATTCATGTATAGACTACGCAACTTTATTAAATCATATAACAGTAATAAAAAACAAAGGGAAAAACGTTATCGTAAGATTACATATGGATGATTATAATCATACGAAAAGAGTTCTTGAAATGGGACCGGACGGTGTGATTTTTCCAATGATAAATACTAAAGAAGAGGCGGAAAAAGCCATAAAATCAACTTATTATCCGCCAAGAGGAACAAGGGGTTGCGGTCCACTTCGTGCATGTGATTGGGGAGGAGAAAGTTTAGTTGACTATAAAAAACGAGAAGACGATTTCGTTAGATGTATTCAAATTGAAACGAGAAAAGCAGTTGAAAAAATAGAAGAACTTGTGAAGGTAGAAGGAATAGATTGTTTTATTTTCGGACCGTGCGATATGAGTGCAAGCATCAATAAATTCAGTTTGGTGTTTGATGACGAAAATATAAATTTAATTAAACACGCAATAGAAGTTATTAAAAAAGCAGGTAAATCCGTCGGTGTTTCCTACGGGGGAACTTCCGATGAAAAAGCAATTCAAAAATGGAATGATTTAGGTGTAAATTTCATTTCGTCGGGTTCGGATTACGAGGCAATAAGATTTACTGCAAAACTTCAACTTGATATATTAAAAAGAGTTCAAGGTAAATAAAAACACAGTTTTAATAGTTTTTTATAACGAGGAGCATATATGAAAAAATACTTTGTTATATTATTGGTATTTCTTATGTTAATAATCCCGTCTGTTTTATTTAACGGTGGAGATATTGCATACGCCGAAGATTCTCAACCGAATATAATTGATATGTATTTAATTGGCGGGCAAAGTAATGCTGCGGGGTATTCTCAAGTTAAAAGTGGCGTTACTGCAAGAGAACAGGATATTTTGGAACAAGAAATATTTTCCAACGTAATGTACGGTGGACAAATAGACAGATTGAGAACAACGCTCGTATCAAAACAAAATTGGCTTGAATTTAGTAATTTTAAAACTAATGTAACTATAGGTTACGGTTGTGCGTCCGATAGAATAGGACCGGAATACGGTATAGCAAGTATGTTAAATAGCTCTTATTCTACAAGTAATAAGGCGTTTATTTTTAAGTCCGCAGCGGGTGGAACATCGTTGCAAGATAATTCTAATGCAAGTGGTGATAGTTACGGTAACTGGTATCCACGCTCGTTATGGGAAAACGGATATACGCCAAATATAGAGAGTGCCACTAACGATTCAACTGGCTTGCAATATCTTTTATTCGTTGAAAATTTCAAAAAAGTGTATAATGAATTAAAAAATAACGGTTATACACCGATTGTGAAAGGTATGGCATGGATGCAAGGCGAAGAAGATATGGGGTTAGGCTGTGAAAACTACGATGTGGTTTTAGAAACTTTTATAACTGATATTCGTGCCGATTTGGTAAATATTACGGGAGATAACGGATTATTTGAAATGCCTTTCGTAATAGGAAACATTGCAAGCACATTTAGTATTTATAATAATCCGGGTGTACCAATAATAAACGAAAAACAAAAAAGAGTGGCGGAGAAACTTGATAATGTAGCAACCGTTTCTACCGACGATTTGATTATCGTTAACGAAAAAGGGGAAAAAGTAGGCACGGATCAATTCCATTTTAGTGCGAAAGACGCATATACATTAGGTAAAAGATTTGGTTCTAAACTTTTGGAAATGGAAATAACGAATCACGGTAACGTAGTATTAAATTGTAAAAACGGCAGTGCGGAATATGAATTTGATAAAGATAACAAATTGATTAAGTTAAAAAACGTTATTCCAAACGAAGGCTATCATTTATCTTATATAATATTAAAAGGAATAGATAACGGCAAAGACAGAAGGATTGATTTAACCGAATTTTCAAATAACGGCATAAATATAGATATAGAGAGCACCGTTGACTTAACTATAAGGTATAAATTTGATATTACTTTTGCTCAAACAAAAAAGACGGTTATTATAAATAATGATGACAAATGCGGTTATATAAATAGTTATCCTATCGGCTTGACGCAAGCGGTTGGAACGATAATGAAAATAGGAATTGTTCCAAGGGGAGAAAACGTCGTAGAAAAAGTTGAATATAATGGGCAAGTTTTGCAACCAAATGTAGACGGATTATATGAATTTACTATCATAGATGACAATAATATTATTAGTGTAAAATATGAAAAACAAAGCGAATATGTAACGCCATCAAACAATAAAAAAGGGATGAATAGTACAATATTTTATATAATTGGTGGAAGTATTATATTATGCGGTTGTTTTACCGTATTGTTTATAGTGTTAAAAAAAGTAAGAAAGGAGAAAAAATAAAATAATATTATGAAAATTAAAACCGTTGTTGTTGGCTATGGAGACAGGGGAAGTATATATGCGGATTATGCTGACAAAAATCCCGAAGAATTAGAAATAGTTGCAGTCGTTGACCCAGACCCGTATAGACTTGGTTTGGCGAAAGCAAAATTTAACTTAAAAGACGAACAATGTATTACTAATTTTGACGATTTAATCAAGATGGGTAAAATTGCCGATTGTGCAATAGTTGCTACTATGGATCAACTTCATTATTCTCAAGCGAAAGAGTTGTTAAAACTCTATTATCATTTGTTGCTTGAAAAACCCGTAGTAAACAATGCAAAAGATTTAGAAGAATTGAGAGATATGGCGATAGAAAGAAACAGAATAATGATGGTAGGTCACGTTCTTCGCTATACTCCTTTTTACGGCTCAATAAAACAAGCGATTTTAGACGGAAAAATAGGGGAAATAATGCATATTGAAACGAGTGAACTCGTTGGGGTGTGCCACACTTCTTCTTCTTATATTCGTGGAAAGTGGAATAGCGAAAAACAATGCGGAAGCGGTATGTTGCTTGCCAAATGTTGTCACGATATAGACTTAATCTGTTGGCTTAACAATTTAACTAAACCCGAAGAAGTCGTAAGTTATGGAGGAAGAAACTTTATTATTCCCGAAAAAGCCCCGAAAGATTGTGCGGACAGATGTTATAACGGTTGTAAATATATAGATAATTGTCGTTTTAGTGCTAAATCTTTATATTTCAATAACGATACTTTTCCGCATTACAGTTATCCACTTATTAAGAAAAATCATAATGAAATTACTGACGAAGAAAAATTAACAGCGTTAAAGACTAACGATCCTATGGGCGTATGTGCTTATAAAACCGGAAGTGATCTTGTTGATCATCAAGGAGTTATGATGCGTTTTGCAAACGGCTCAACTGCATTTCATTCAATGATTTCGGCAGTTCCGAGAGCAGGAAGGAAAATACATATTATAGGAACAGACGGGGAAATTGAAGGCTTTTTTGAAAGCGGTAAATACATCATTAGAAAATTTGATTTTGATTCAAGTTGGTTTAAAGAAGAGATAGTTGACGTTAACGCACAAATAGAACAAGGTGTAGGACACGGCGGAGGAGATATAGGTTTAATGAGAGATTTCGTTAAGCGTATGAGAGGAGAAAAGCCGAGCATTGCGGCTACTGATATTAGCGATTCGGTTAACGGACACGAATGCGTATATAGTGCTGAAACGAGTAGAATGGAAGATAGAATAGTGAAATTAAACTTACTATAAAAGACGAATATCAAAAAATGATACATATTTTATTACTTTTGGTATTTATTTTAATACTAACAGTAGATAAAATGAAAATAGAGAGATAGAATATATTTATTATACGTATAGAAGAAAATATATAGAAGGGGGAAATATGAAAAATAAATTTTTATTAAAAATATTTCTAATATTATTGATGGTTGTGGTTTTTTTCACATTTGTTGCGTGTGATGCTTCATCAAGTAATAAAGAAATAAACGACCAGCAAGAAATTGAGCAAGACGACGGAAAGCAAGATGAAGAAGAAAATGATAAAGATAAGGATAGTTCTAATCAAGGTAATTGGGTAGGTAATATAGACTTGCCTATTATTGAATAATATAGGAGGGTTTATGAACTTAAAATATGTAAAACCGAGATTATCTTTAATAGAAATTGTTAATGATGTGATTACGGTAAGTGGCAATGAATACGGAGTTGTCTTAAAAAATTGGGGTATTCAAGATGATTGGGGGATAAAATCATGAAGAGAAACAGAAAATTCTTATTAACAGGGTTACTATGTTTTTGTATGGCGTTCGCTTGTGGTGGCTTGTTAAAAATTAACTTGGCAAATGCAAAAGAAACTAATATTTCGCAAGAAATGCTCGTAAAAAGTGCGTCTTTGCGTTTAGCGGATGACAATTATTCTCAAGGCGTTCGTTTTACAGTAGTCGTAAAAAAGAGTTATTACGACGCAAATTCAAGTAGTAAATTTGGAGTTTTGCTTATAGACGATACTTTATTGTCGGATAACGATTTGGTTTACGATACTCAATATTCTCAAAAAGAAGAATTAGTTTCGAGTTATTGGAAAGAAACTACTATAGATGACGTTCAATATATGCAAGCAAATATTTTTGTTTACGATATTGAACCACAGTATTATTCCAATACTATCGTTACACGTGTGTATATGGAAAATAACGGTGAATATACTTATTCGCAAAAAACGGGAGCATCGCTTGCTTGGGTTGCAAGTCAAATAGATACGAGTGATTTAACTCAAGACGAAATAGATGCTCTTAACGATTATAGAAAATGTACCGCAACGTTTTACGTAAACGGAGTGCCTACAACAGTAAATTATTGCTACGGAGATAAACTTGAAGAACCGAACGAAATTGCTCCGCAGGGGTATACTGTTGACGGTTGGTATAATAAAACTGAAACGTTAAAATGGAATTTTGAAGAAGATACGATTAAGTCAAATGTAAATTTATACATCAAACTTACGCCAGAAACTAATACTCAATACAAGGTTAAACATTATCAACAAAATGTAAACAATAACGAATACACTCTTGTTGATACGGACGAATTAACCGGAACTACAGATACAGATACTAACGCAGTAGCAAAAACTTACGAAGGCTTTAAGAGTGCAAACTCATTTGAACAAATAAAAATTGCTGGAAACGGTGAAAGCGTAGTTAATATTTATTACGATAGACAAAAATTTAACATAACTTTCAAAGATTATAACGGAGCAGTTATAGATACAACATCTTATAAATACGGTGCAAAAGTAAGTGAAAAGCAACACTCTACTCTTGCAGGTTATACTTTCACTTGGGATAAAACCGTAGTAGAAACCGTTACCGCCGATGCGGAATATAACGAAGTAAAAACAGCGAATACAAATACTCAATATAAGGTTTTGCATTATAAACAAGATGTAAATACTGACGGTTTCGTACTTGCGGATACGGATAATTTAACCGGAACTACTGATTCTCCGGTTAACGCAACTGCAAAAACTTATAACGGTTTTACGGAAGACGTAACAAATACAAGTAGAGTGGCAAGTGGTACTGTAAAAGGTAACGGTAGTCTTGAATTAAAATTGTATTATACCCGTGATAATATCTTAAAAGTAAGAGGTATCACTTACGAAGACGATTCTTATACGGTAACAGGTTTTGGAAATAATGTTCCTGCCTATAATTACACAAGTGATAACGTAAGTGACGTTATTGTTTATAGTGTTAAAGTTAAGACGAGTGGTGTGCCTACTGAATATTTATGTTCTTCGTTAGGTGTAGCAATAACCGATAATAGTGATGTTATTACTGACAATAAAAAATACAAAAAAGCAATACAACTCGGTTTTAGCCAACACGGTTTGGTATCATACACAAATATAAAAGGTGCTACGGCTTCAATGTATAGAAGAATTGATGTGCCGGAAAGTGATAGATGGAACAATAGTTCGTTTAACGCTAACGTTGGATTAACAGCAAATAATTTGGAAAGAACGCTTACGGTAGTTTTGTTTGCGGATAAATTATTTATGTATGTAGACGGCAATTTAATAAATCAAATTGCAATTACTAACACCGCTTACTTCAATACCGCTTTCGGAGCAAACGGACAATATAACATAGGTTTAAATGCTGTCAACATTGATAAAAACGCAAAAACCGTTCAATTCCAAGTTTTGAAAGAATATTACGGTGAAAGTGCGTTAGATGAAATACGAAACAATAATGAAATTTACGGTTGGCAAACCAAATGGAATTTCTCAGGTGATGAACTTAACGAACTTCATGGCGAAGATAAGCAACTTTTAATGACTAAAAACGAAGACGGTTCGTATAAACAAAACGGTGTATACGGAGTAAAAGGATATTATTATCTTGACGGAAAAGCGTCAAGCGTGGTATTGTCCGCAACTGTTTCGGTAAATAGTGTTCCAGATGTAAACGCAAATGACGTTTATTCTTCCGGTGTAGGATTTACCATTTGTAGTGATAACTTAAATAATAATACTACTAAATCGTATCAATTCTATGCTACGGGTGATTCTTTGCAAGGTTTCCCGAACTTTACGGAAGGAACTTTTGCGGTAAAAGCAGGTTCAATCTTTACTAACAGTAAATTATCCGTTAAAATGACTTTAATCGTTTACGAGGGTAAACTTCACTTATTTATTGACGATAATGAAGTTATGGGAAATATGTGCTATTCTATAGGTGGCGGAACAAGATATTCTTTACCTATTGCATTATCTTCTCTTAGCGGTATGGCAGGAACGAGTGAATTTAGGGTAGGTTTTGCTACACATAGATTAGGTTCTTGCGTTGCAAATATTACGGACGTAGTATACAAAACGAACGAAGACGCAATAAGTGAAGTTAATTCAAATAAACTTTACAACGTTTCATTAAACGGAATCGTAAATAATAATATGACCGTAAATAACGGTGTATATACGACGGCTAAAACGGGTTGGGCATCTTCAAACTACGCTTACACTTCGCTTAAATTCAGCGACACTGCTGTATATAGCGTAAAAATATCGGCAACAGGTTTTGCATCAATAAGTGGAAATGAAGGTTATGCGGGTATAATTTTCTCAAACGGTACGATTATGGCGGACGGAGAAAAAATTTCAAGAGATATTCCTAACGATACAATATATAGTGCAATGATAGGTTTTAGATCAACGGATTATACTTCGTTAATTACCGCAAGGGGACCGGTAAATCAAAGTTCGGATAATTCTCAAAATGCAAGAAAAGTTATAGGATATGGGGCTTGCCCGTTGTGTAGTGGTGAGAACGTAGAACTTACAGTGGTATATAGTAACGATAAACTATACGTATATGTTAATGGAATATATCAAACTTCGATTTCTATCGACAGTGATACTTTGGTTGCGACTTCGGCTACTACTGATAACACTTACGGATTTAATTTAGGCGACGAATTAACTTTTGGTGTTCAGGCGTTTAACAACGATAAGGCAATTACGTTTACCGTATTGAAAGAACTTTATGGAGAAGAAGCAGTTGCTGATATTGCAACTAATTACAGTGAAGTGGCTTAATAGAAAAACTATAAAAGGCAATACCGAGTCGGTATTGCCTTTTAAATGTCATAAAAAAGCACGCAAGTAAAATTTGCGTGCTAATTTTTTTCGTTTTAATATACAGAGTGTTGAGTTTCTTCGGGTAAGCAAATATTGATTTTTGCTTGTAATTTTATATCTTCACTTGACGAACCTATCATAATGATAAACACGCCGTTTTCAATGTAGTCTTTGTTATCAATTACGTCAAAATGAGAAAATGAGTTTTCATTAAGAGTTACTTTAACTTTTTTTGTTTGGTGAGCCTTAATAAAATCTTTGCTGTATCCTTTTAATTCTTTTTCAGGTTTTAATACTGTTGAAACGGAATCTTTTATATAAAGTTGAGAAGTTTCGTAAGCGTCTATATTAGAAACGTTAGTTATATCGTATGTAATTACGAATTTCGTTTCTTCTATTTTTTCAATAATTAAATTGCTATACTCAAATTTAGCGTAAGATAGTCCATACCCGAAAGGAAACGCTACGGGAATTTTTTTTGCTTCGTAATATTTATAACCGACTAAAACTCCGTCGCTGTAATTTTCAACGCTACCGTTACCTGTTTCTGCTTTGCAAAAGGTATCTTGTAAAGAGACGGGGAAAGTTTCGGAAAGTTTACCGCTCGGGCAAACTTTTCCTACCAATACGTTTGCAAGTGCTTCATTACAGTTATCACCAAGATAACCTGCGAAAATAACAGAGTCAACTTCATCTATCCAATTTGACGTATCTATTGCTGACCCTGCCTCTATAATAACTACGGTTTTCGTTCCGGTTTTTGCAACGGACTTAATCAACGATTCTTCTTTCGGTAGTAACTTTATGTTGTCACGGTCTTTACCTTCATTTTCAACCGTTGTATTATCGCCGACTATTACTATTGATATATCGTTTTTTTCTGCAAGTAAAAGTCCTTCTCTATCGTTATGCGAGGGGTCTAACCCGTCAAGTTTGACTCTTTTTGAACAGGGAACGGAATAGCCGAGTTTTTGCGATAGTAATTCATTAAGTGGAGTTTGTTTGTATTCGCTTAATACGCACGCCGCTCCACCTCCGCAAATATACGGCTTTGAGTTCAATTCTCCGATTACGCAAACGGATGAGTTTTTAAGTGGTAATACCTCATTGTTTTTGAGTAAGACTATGCTTTCTTCTGCCGTAGATAACGCTTGTTTTCTTCGTATATCTTTGCTGTAATTTATTTTTGCCTTTTTCCTTATAACTTCCAAACGCTTAATAGTTTCAAGTATTTTAGAAACGGCGTTGTTTATTTCTTTTTCGGTAATAAGACCTTTATCGTAGGCATTTTTAAGTTCGTCGTAGGCTTTGTCAGCCCAGGGCATACGAATGTCTGTTCCGGCTTTTAATGCTTTGTAACTGTTTTTGACTCCCATCCAGTCGGAAATAATTAAACCGTCAAATTTTAACTGTTCTCTTAAAATTGAAGTTAATAATTTTTTGTTTTCCGATGCGTAAACTCCGTTTACGGGGTTGTAACTACTCATAACGCAAACGGGTTTAGCTTGAAGTGCTATTTTAAACGCCGTTAAATAAGTTTCTTGCAACGCTCTTTCACTTATTTCGCTTGATTGACAATATCTTGAAATTTCCCTATTGTTAACGCAAAAATGTTTAACACAAGTTGCAACGCCTCTACTTTGTAGTCCTGTAATATAATTTTCCGCCATAGTTCCCGCTAAAAACGGGTCTTCCGAAAAATATTCAAAGTTTCGTCCGCAAAGTGGGGTTCGTTTAATATTTACTCCGGGAGCAAGTAATACGTCTATTTCATTTTCAATACAGTCTTCCGAAATAAGTTCTGCAAGTTGTTTCACAGATTCCTTATTCCACGTATTTGCTAAATTAACGGGGCTTGGATAAACGATGGACGGTATATTTTCGTAATAGCCGTGTTCATTTTTTTTCATTTTTCGTAAACCGCATGGACCGTCCGCAAAGAAAATAGATGGTATTTTACCGTTAAAATCTTCGGTTTGCCAAAGGTTTTTTCCTGTTAAAAGTTTTAATTTTTCATCTAGAGTTAAATCGTGTATCGTAAGCATAAATGCCAACCTTATATATTATTACATTTATATTATACAGCATAATAAGGACAAAAGTTAGCACATTATCTTTGTATTTAGTATCAATTTTTGCTATTTTTTAGTTCTGTAATTTGTATCGTTTTAAATTACGGTAGTATGTTTGAGGACTTTTAAATCCTGATTCATATATTAAACTTAATAGTTTATCACAACTACCTTTTTTCATATCTATATATCTAATTCTCATTTCGTTAATATATTGTGAAATAGACATCTTAAAGAAAGAGTGAAACATTCTCGATAAATGGCAAGAAGAATATCCGAAATATTGAGAAATACTTTCAAGAGTAATATTTTCCCTAAAATTTTCTTCAATGTATGTAAGAATATTCTTTATTGTAGTCGTTCCTAATTTTTTATGCGTTTCAACTAAACCAACCTTCTCTATAAATAGTGAAAGTATTAAATTTGAATATTTTTGTTTAATATACTCGTTATCGTCGTGTTTAAGCAAATATTTGGTTAAAAAACATATTTCGTCTACAAAACTTTCGTCCGTACAAATACTGTCTTTAAGCATTTTGCTTTCTTTTATTGTTTTATAATCAAGTAAATACGTTGACGGTATTATTATAAGCATACTGTCCGAAGGGGTATCCGTCAATTTTTGAAAAGCGTGAATGCAAAAACTGTCTGAAACAATAACGGATTTACCTTCCGCTACATAAGTTTTATTGTCCATTGAAATTTTGTAACGGCCGTTAAGCAATATAAAAATTTCAACCGAACCGTGAAAGTGCGGTGGAAAACTGTAATCTGTTCTTGAACTTACTACTATTTTATTTTCAGTGTCTCTATATAACTCATAAAATGTTTTCATAATGTAAGTATATCAAAAAATGATACAATTTACAAGAGTTTTAGTATTGATTTTTTATTTATCCTATTTTATATTAGTATTAGAGTATAACTTTAACTAAAAAAAGGATATATTGCGTAAAATAAAAATAGTGACGATAGGAGAAGATATGGAAGTTAGTTATAAGCCGTATGTACCGTTTTGCAGTGAAGAAAAATCAAAAGTTTATATAGTAAGGCTAGCACCTAATGAAAAAGGCGTTGAATTGCAGTGGTTGGGAAACGAAAGTGAGTATTTGGTGAGAATTTATAAAAAAGGAAAAGAAGTTTATAGCGCTTCTACTCAAAATAACGCTGTTTCCGTAAACGGACTTGAAAAAAATACGACTTATTCCGTATGCGTTGAAAGTCCTGCATATAAAAGCAACGAAAGACTTTTCGTTACGGGTGATTATAGAGGGAAAGTTGTTAATTATTTGCACCCGGAAGATTTGCAATATGAGTTTAGCGGTAGATTTTTGGCGTCACCTTACATAGTCCGTTTTAAAGGAGATTTATACGTTATAACAGATTGTTTTAGGGGAGGAAGCCAAAAGGGAGCGTTTAACTTATCTTTGTTATTCCGTTCAAAAGATGACGGTAAAACTTGGGAATACATAACGGATTTAGTTCCTTGTTTTTGGCCGACCTTATTCGTTGCTAACGGCAAACTTTGCACTTTGGCAGTTACTACGGAATTCGGTTCTTTAGTTGTTGCTTGTAGTGACGACGGTGAAAAATGGTCCGACTATACCGAACTCATTTATGGTAGCGGATTTTTATTCCCCGGACCGCACAAAGCACCTACGCCCGTTCTTAATAAAGACGGAAAGTTGTATTTCGGTATTGAATACGGTGCTCACTCGGTTAAGCGTTTTGACAGTTTGATAGTTTCTTACGATTTAAGCAAAAATATTCTCGATAGAAATGCTTGGACAATTTCCGAGAAATGCAAAGTTGAAAAAGAGTGGGGTGGTGACCCCGATATCTTATTTGCCATAGAGGGAAACGTGGTTGAAAGAAACGGAGAAATATTCAATCTTTTGAGGTTTACCGCAAACAAAGCGTTAATGCTTAAATACGATGAAAAAAATCCTTTAAAAGCACCTTCTTTCTATAAAGTAGTAGATTTCAAGTTAGGACATTGTAAATTTTTTATACAACGTGCCGACGACGGAACATATTATGCAATGGGCAACACTACTTGTTATCCAAGACATATTGTTGAATTGTACAAATCAAAAGACTTGGAAAACTGGGAAAAAGTTAAAACGCTTGAAGATATTTCCAACTTAACGAAAGAAAACGACGGCGTACAGTATCCGACTTTCTTTATTGAAGGGAAAAAATTATATACGGTATTGCGTACTGCGTTGAACGGTGCGGATACTTTCCATAATTCAAATGCAATAACTTTTAAAATATACGATATTGACTAAAATCGGAGGAGGACAATGAAAAAATCAATTAAAAACAAAATTTTATCGTTGTGTATGGCACTCGTTATGAGCAGTGCCGTATTGTTAGGTGGTTGCGGTGGTTCTTCCAATAAACTTCAATTTTGGGTTTATGGTGACGAAGACGAATTGAGCGTTTTCACTCTTATGACGGAAGAATTTAATAAAACTTACGGTAAAGAACATAATATTGAAGTTGAAATTTCCGCAAAGCCTACGGGTGGTAACTATACTAACTTAATACAAACGACTGCAAGTAGTTCAAGCGGTGCGGATATTTTCTTCGTTATAGAGAACGATTTCAAAAAATGGGTTGAAATGGGCTTTATGCAAGATATGACTGAATATTTTGAAATGGTTGACGATATAGATATATCAGATATTCCCGATACTATGCTTAACAAATACCGTTATAACGAAGAAACGGAAACGAGAACCGTATCAACCGACCCTATTTACGGTTTGCCTATGGAGGTTAGACCTACGGCTCTTTATTATAATGAAGACGTATTTATTAAAGCGGGTATAGTAGTTATTAGTGTTGACGAGGAAAATATGGTTCAATGGAATAATAACGAAATTCCCGATAACCGTGGCAAATATAAAAGAGATTTCTCAAAATTAGACGGCATTACCGTTCCTAAAAAAGGATATATGTATGACGAACAAAACGAATTGAGAATTTTTAATAACAGAATTGCAATGAACTGGGACGAAGTTGAAGATCTTGCAAAATTGTTCTCAAAATCTACAAATCCTAACGCTCAAAAAGAATACGGAACGGAATACGGTTATTTTACAGAATGGTGGTTCAACTACGGTTGGTCTGTTGGTGGTGACTGTTTAGCCGATTTGACGGGAACGGGTTACTGGAACTTTTCTTTACTTGATCCATACGAAAATTTCTTAGTAAATGAAGACGGTTATGTTGGACAATATACCGGAACGCTGTACAAAAAAGGCGAATCATTGCAACTTGTTGATAAATTAAACGTTCCAAAGGGAACAATTTTGGAAGCGACGGATAAAGGTGGCTACAAAGTAAACGGTGTAACGGCGGAAATAAGAGAAGAAGTTGAAGAAAAGGCAAACAACGGAGATTTTACAAGACTTCCTTCTATTAGAACGGCTTTCCAAAGATATTTAAGTTTAGGTGTTAGTCAATCAACTTTGGTAGGTGATTCTTCCGACGGTGACGATGCTATCGGTGGTCTTGCCATTTCTCCCACTCCTTCAATATTCAGTGGTAGCGGTCGTTCGAGCGTAAACTATTTCTATTCAGGTAAAATTGCAATGCTCGTTGAACAATCTTCTTATATGAAAACCATAGCAAAAGAAACTAAATTCAAATGGGACGTTGCTCCTATCGCAGTTTACAAAGAATACGAAGACGATACCGACCCTTATAACGACACTATTAAAGTTCAAGGTAAAGTTGCAGGACACTCAAATTCAAGAGGCTTGGTAAGTAGAAAGAAAGCAACAAGAAAGGAAGATATCGCAAGATTTATTATGTGGATGTCTAGTAAAGAAGGTCAAATGGTTAGAGCCCAAAACGGGCATTTCCCAAATCAAGAGAGTTTGCTTAATCAAATTAAATTCGGTTCGTACACTCCAAACAACGTAGCAGTTTTCTCCGAGGCTATGAAATATCAAACTGCAGGCGACTGGTGGTATTTGAAAAACTACACTTGGATTGACGTTTGGGCTGTTCCTGTAAATACGAAATTCCGTAACGGAACTCCTAATTATTCTTATAAAGACTGGGTTAAAGAAGCGGTTAACGATACCAACGAAATGCTTTATAACGACTATATTCGCAGAGAATTAAAAAAATAATTTAGGTTAAACAAAATGGAAAAAGTAATAGCAAAAAAGAACGTTGTTTCTATAAGCAAAAGGAAAGAAGAAATTCTTGGGACTTTAATGGCGTGTATTCCTTTCGTTGGATTTTTGATATTTCAATTATATCCAATGCTATTATCGTTAGTGGTTAGTTTTACGGATTTAAAATCTTACGACGTTTCGAAAATGGTTTTTTGCGGACTTGAAAATTATAAATTCGTATTTACTAACAAATGGGTTAGGGTTTCTTTAATAAATACTTTGGAATACTGTATTAGCGTTCCCATAAATTTAATAATTTCCTTATTTTTAGCGAATTTATTCTCTAAATCTTTTAAGGGTGCGGGATTTGGCTCCGTAATTGCGTACATACCTTCGGTATGCTCAATAGTAGGCGTAACGCTTGCATTTCAATGGATTTTTGAGGCAAACTACGGTGTGGTAAACACCATAAGAGATTTTTTCGGTATGAAAAAAATAAATTTTATGGGTGATTCAAGATACTTTATGCCTGCTGTAATAGTGATAAGCGTTTGGTTGCGTGGAACTAATATTTTACAACTTCAAGCGGCAATGTCAAACGTAGACGTCTCTTTGAAAGAAGCGGCGGAACTTGACGGTGCGAACAGTAGGCAAGTATTTTTCAATATAGTAGTTCCTTGTATATCGGGTACGATATTCTACGTTTTGATTATGTTGTTAGTTGCATCTTTACAAGAAATGACGGTTATGCAGTTGATTTCTAACAATGGCGTAGGTCCTGATTTTAAAGCAATGACTATAACTTATTATATTTACCGTATGGGCGTCACGAATAATACCACCGAAGGATTTGGTAGAGCGTCCGCATTAAGTTGGGTTTTTGCTATTGCAGTTATGCTTATTTCAAGGATATTATTTAAGTTGAGTGATAAATTCGTTACGTACGATTAAGGTGGAATTATGAGAAAAAAATCAAATATTTTTAATTATTTTATTACTTTTTTAGTCGTCCTTTTCGTATTTTTCCCGTTATATATTATATTAGATACTTCTTTTCAGTCGGAAGCGGAAGCAAACCTTGCGGAATTCCACTGGTTACCTACGGTTTGGAGTGTAAAGGGGTATGTTAAAGTTTTTACGCAAAAACTTGCAGGAATTGATATTATGCGAGGACTGTTTAACACTATTTGGATATATACTTTCGGTATATTAGTCGGCTTATATACTTCTGCAATGGCTGCGTTTGCTTTTGCTAAAATGAGATTTAGATTAAAAGGTTTAATTTTCTCAATATTGATGTCAACGATAATGTTGCCAAATTCAATGGCGACTATCGCACAGGTATTGTTGTATGATAGGCTTGGTTGGCTTAATACTCCGTACCCTTTAATGATTCCAAAAATGTTTGGTACGATAGCAGTTGTTTTTTATTTGCGACAATTCTATTTAACCGTTCCTAATGATTTGTTGGATGCTGCAAAAATAGATGGGCTTGGCTTTACGGGAATATTTAATAAAATAATTCTTTCCATTTCCGGTCCTGCTATTTTAGTTCAATTTATTTTAATGTTTGTCGCTTGTTATAACGATTATATGGGACCCTTACTTTTCTGTCAATCGTCGTCTATGTACACTTTGCAAGTTGCACTTGCAATGCTTGCTGGCCCGTATGCTCAAAACTGGCCGTTACGTATGGCGGGTGTAGTAGTAGGTATGACTCCTCTTATAGTTTTGTATATCGTTTCTCAAAAAGCAATAAGAAGAAGTCTTGCAATATCGTCAAGTATTAAAGGATAATTAAGGGAAAATGAAAATTTTTAAAAAGATAATTTCTTACGTTTTATTTGCAGTTACAACTCTTTGTTTGAGTGGCTGTGACCACTATATTCAACCTTCTAAATATTTTGAATTATCGGCTTTTACTAATAATTCAGATTCGGACAGTTACGATTCAAATTACTTTTATAGAAACGAACTAAATATTTTTGGTGCGGATGCGTGTTGTATTTACGTTCCCGAAGGAAGACATACGGTAAACGGTGTTGATAATTACGGCGGATATTATTATATGTATCCGAGTGCAACAAATATAGGGACGCAAGGTTTAATAATGCAAACTAATACCGATAGTAACGGAATAAAATATAAAGCAACTAATCCCGTATATAAAAGTAAAGATTTAGTTACTTGGGAACTTTGCGGTGCAGTTGACGGAACTTTTAGTACGAGAATTGAACTTGATGATTGGGCTGAATCGGGTGTTCTTGCTCCCGACGTAATTTGGGATCCTAATTCAGGCAAATATTTTATTTACGAACAAACAAATAGTAAATTAAATGACGATAATCCGAGTTTATATACGGAATGTCCTACAAAGGAATTAGTAACGAAGGGTGGAAACGAATATTTATGGCTTGATAGATTTTACTTGGGAATTTATATTTCCGATTATCCTACCGGACCGTTCGTTCCGGTAACCAACAAACTTTACTACGGTGACGAAAATCAACCAAACTTAAACGGTAAAATGGTAACGAGATTTAATCCTCCTATCAATATTAGATACGATTTGGGTATTGACGATGTTTGGGGTGTGTTGGATGCTCATCCGTTTTTTGATAAAGACGGACAGTTATATATGTATTTTTGCCACCATGTAAGTTCGGATTACGATGAAGTAAATATATGGGGTATGAAAATGAAAGATATGATTACCCCTGATTATTCTACTATGACGTGGCTTATTCGTGCAGGATACGAAACCGTTCTTAAAAACGATAACTGGGAAAATGCTCCTTGGTCATTAAACAGTTACGATATGGGTGAGGAGTACGTTCTTGAAAACGGAAATCACGGAAACGGTAACGAAGGTGCTTTAATGCTAGCAAAGGATTATATAGACGAAAACGGCAACGAGGCAAGAAGATATTGCTTATGTTATTCGGGTGGCGGATACAATAACAAATATTATGATATTTCTCAAACTATTTCCGATAATCCGTTAGGGCCTTTCTTAAAACCTAAACAATATGCCTCGTCTATTGTTGGGACGAGTTACGATAACGATTGGTGTATGGGTTGTGGACATGGCTGTATCGTAGAATCTCCGTCTGGAAACGAAATGTTTATTCTTGGGTGGAGTCACTCTGACACTAATTATGATGCAGTAAATCACGGAAGGTGGTATGTTGTTGATAAAGTTCACTGGGTTGAAACGGAAGAATACGGTTATTTACTATACGGAAATGGTCCGACAAAAAGTTTACAGCCGAGAATGTATGATTGCATGGACGTAAAAAATATAGCAAATCAAGCAACGATATCTGTTTCAAGTAAAGGGAAAAACTATGGAACGCAGTATTTAAACGACGAGTTGTTTGTTAGTCACGATTATTATGAAGACTGGGAGTTTAAAACTTACGGCGAAACGACTATAACGCTTACTTTTAATGAACCGAAGGAAGTTTCTTCCGTGTTGGTATATAACACTTATAAATACGACTATGCTTTTTCGGGATTAGATTATATAGAATTTGATTTAGCGGAAAAACCAAAGTGGTATACGGAAAAGAATTATGTTCCCGTTGCAAGAGTTTCAAATATTTCTTTTAATCAAGATTTTATAGGTAAATCTTACGAATATTTGCGTTCGGGTTGTGCGTGTCTTGCATCTTTTAATTCAATAAAAGTAAACTCTATAACCATAAAAATATCTAAAAAAATCAAATCAACAAATGATGAAATTCGAATTTCCGATATAGTCGTACTTGGTAAATAAGGGGAAAAATAATGTCAAAAAAATCAGTAATATTAACAATATTATGTGCAATTTTCGTTTTGTGCTTATTTACCGCATGCTCTTCAAAAAATATTGAAGTTGACGAAGTTAAATATGACTGGACTTACAGTCCTACTATGAGCGATAAGTGTGACGATAACGTTATTATCGACGGCGTTTTGAACGATGAAATTTGGAATGGTAAAAAGCAACTCGTTCATAGCGTTGACGAAATGACTATGAAGATAACCACGGCGTTTACTCAAAAAGGTTTGTATATCGGGGCTACTGTTGAAGATCCGTATATAAAATGGACGAGTAGAATGAATAATCTTGGTAACTCGTGTTTTTGGTTTTCGGTTAAAAATAGCGATGTTACTTACGAAGTGGCAACGAAAGTTTTCAATATCTACGTAGACGGCAAAAACGCATGGAATATGAACGGTATAAAATGCGTTGCAAAAGGTAAAACGAATAAAGATTACGACAGTAACCCAAATAGTCTTTCTGTTGAAGTTTTTGTATCTTGGGATTCGTTGAATATCAAACTCGGACCAAACGGCGAATTTCCCGAGTATATTAGAATAAATCCTCATTATAGACGCACAGATGCTACTGGAACGGCAAACTGGGTAACGCCACTTTTTTATTTTGATGAAAGAGATAGACAAATTACAAGTGGTAGATTTGATAAAGACGGTTATATCAACGCCGATAAACAAGGTGCGGTATTAGGTAATTCTTATAACGGCTATTCAAAGTCAGACGGTTGGAACTTATCTCAAATAAACAATGGCATTATAAAATCGGAAATAGGACACTCTCAAGGAATATTCTTTAAAAATATATATTCTAAACAATATTATTATACCGTTACCGTTGAAATGACTGATAAGAGCGGTAACCCTGACGTAACTACTCCGAACGGTGCCGGGGTAATGGATGCAAATAACCAAATAGAAAATAATATGTTCTATTTAAGTGCGTTGAACACTTTGGAGAAAAAGCAAACTCAATGTTGGTTCTTATCAAATTATAACGAAGGTGCTTACGGTTGGAAAACGAGTTCTTTAAGTATTAAACCGAAGTATAATTCAAATAATACAAAAATTACCTATACCGTTATTAAAGACGGCGGTTATTTCTACTATATAGTAAACGGAGAATTCGTTTCTTGTAAATATATATCTCACCTACAAGAAGAATCTTGTCCTGGATTATTTGCTATTGATTCTCAAGCAACCTTCACTGATTATTCGGCTGTTGATTTACAAGATAGCAACAGTCTTTCGGTAGGTAGATTATGCAATAAATACGGGATAACGCTTGGTGAAAATGACGATATAATAGATGCCTTGCTTAACGTTTTTGGGACTTATAGAGTTAAAACTCCACTTAAAGTCGTAGGAGGTAGCGTTGAATTATCTTCTGGTGCCGTATCAAAAAACGGAGAAGTTGCAATAACTGTAAATCCCGCCGTTGGATACCTTTTAACAGGTTTTACAATAAATGATGAGGATTGTTACGAAGAAGTTATATCTGATATGGAAAACGGCGTATATCTTTTGAAAAATATTACTCAAACGATGACTGTGACTCCTAAATTTACGAGAATTCCATCGGGAAATACCGTTAAAATAACGGGAAAACTTACGATAGAAGGAACGAGAGATCCCGTATTAAAAGCAAGGCTTACGTTAAAAGGAAACGATAAGGTTTTGTATTATACCGTTGACGCTCAAAATAACGGAACATATAATTTTGTAATTCCTAAAAAAGGAAGTTGCAATATTGACGGCAAAACTTTTGATTTTGACGGTGAGTATAAAATAATCATTAAAGCAAATGGTTACGTGCCTATTGCTGACGAAGTTGTAGTAAACGATACAAACTTAACTAATAATTACGAAATGGCAACTCCAAGATACGACGTGTCAAGTTACGGTATGGTTGAGCAAGAAGACGGAACTTTCGCATACGTTGGAGATTCTTCGGGAAATGCCAAACGAGGATACGTATTTAATAGTGTTGATACCGTTAGCGAAACTATTTATTACAGTGTAAAAATTAATGTATCAAGCGTTCCCGAGAGTTTTGGAAACGTCCCCGTAATAGGTTTTGCGATTACGGACAAAACGGAACTTTCAAAATTTGAAGATACTTATAAAGCGATAAATTTAGGCATCAATAAATTAGGTGTTTCGTCTTGGTGTACAGTAGACGATTCTTTAATCAGTATGTATCGTAGATTAGACGTAGATGCTTCTGATAGATGGAATAACACTACTACTAATATCAACACTTCGTTTAACGACGAATACTTGGAAAGAACTTTAACCGTAATTTTGTGGAAAGATAGTTTATATATTTTTGTAGACGGTGTGTTAGTAAGAACTGTTTCAATAACGGACGAAACATATTTCAATACGAAATTTGCAAGTAATGGAAAATATACGATAGGTTTATGTGCTTTGCAAGTTAATCCGAATATAACCGATATAGTATATGAAATTATAGATGAAAAATACGGCGAAAATGCTTCTAATTATATAACGAGTTCGGGAATTTTCAATAACTTATTAAATAAAAAAGGAATATTGGAAGTTGAAGACGGTTTGTTTAAAGTAACGGATTGTGGTAGTGGTAACAGAGCGTACAAATATACTAACGAAAACACCGCAAGTAAAACGGCAGTATATAGCGTTGAGATAAATACCGCAAAAGTTCCTACCGTTTCAGGAAATATTCCTAATATAGGTATCGTAATTTCAAATAAACGGGTATCATTAAGCGACGCTACTTTATATAAAGCAATTCAAATAGGTTTGGGAAATTTAGGTTTGACATCTTGGTGTACTTCTGATGATGCGGTTGCTGCGATGTATCGTAGGTTAGATTTAGGTGATGATAGGTTTAATAATACGACCGTTAATTCAGCGATAGCGTTAACAAACGAAAATTTAACGAGAACTTTAACCGTAATTTTATTTGAGAATAATATTTACGCTTACGTGGATAACGTTTTAATAAAACGAATTGCCATAAATGACGGAAATTATTTTAATACCGAATTTAATTCAAACGACGACTTTATTTTCGGTATAAACGCTTTAAACTTTGATACAAGTAGCAATGACGTTTATATAAAGGTAAAAGTTGAAAAATACGGTGAAGACGCTATTAGTGAAATAAAAAATAATTATAGCGATACAGTTGAAATTATCGGCGAAGGTAGTGGTTTCACTCTTTCAAACGGAACTTATTCAACGGGTAATATTAAATGGAACGAAACCGCTTACGCTTATAATACTCCGAACAAATATTCAAATACTTGCGTTTATTCCGTAAAAATTAGCGTTGCTATGAAAAACGGTGCGGTAATTTTAGATAGGCCGGACGACGAAAAATCAATGTGGCAAAACATTGGCATAGTAATGGAATCGGATGCGACGAGTAATAATAATTTATTAAGATTAGGTTTATCCGATTTCGGTGTTGTAAGTTGGGTAAATCAAAAGAATGTTGCAAGAAGAATTGATAACGGTAATAAATTTGATTTTACTTCCGTTAATGAAAATACTGCTTTAATTTCTAATCATTTTGAAAGGATTTTAACCGTCGTATTGTACGAAGACTGTGTTTATGTATATGTTGATAACGAATATATTAAAAAACTCAATTTAACGGAAAACGATAATTATTTTGGCAATCCGTCAAACTTTAATGCAAATTCCAACTATAAATTCGGTTTGTCTGTTTCAAGTATTCATAGTGGTTACAACACTGTAAATATGCAAATATTAACCGAAAAATACGGTGAAGACGCTATAAGTGAAATTACTTCAAAATACACACAAGTTGAGATAAACGAATAATGAAAATAATATTTTTAGGTGACAGCATAACGGCGGGAAACCGTGGAACGGCAGTTGGTTTCCCTGTCATTGCTATAGAAAATCTTAATAAAAAATTTAATAATTTAGAATTCGTAAATAGTGGCGTTTGGGGAGACCAAACAATAAATGTGTTAAATAGATTAGAAAAAGATGTTTTTAGTCATCATCCGGATATTATTTGTTTGATGATAGGCGTTAACGATGTTTTAAAAAATTTTGATACACATAGTCTAACGGTTGAAGAATTTCGTGGTAGATATGAAAAGTTGGTTAGCGAAATAAAAAATAAAACACACGCAAAATTGCTTATTATAGAGCCGTATTTATACGAAAATGAAAGTATGCGAGGGTATAAAAAGCCATTGCTTATTAAATTTAATAAAGAAATAGAAAAAATTGCAAAAGTTTATGCAGATGATTATTTGAGAACTGATAGATTAGTAAGCAATTACGATTGTCAAGAATTTACCGTAGACGGACTTCATTTAAGTTTAAAAGGAGCAACTGTTATAGGCTCAAATTGTGCAAATTGCTTGGAAAAGTTAATAAAACTAATAATTTAATTTTTTAACTGCGAAAATATTTTCGCAGTTAAAATTCGTTTAACGGAATAAAAACATTTAACTTAAGATTAAAAAAATAAATTAAAATTTTATATTAAAAAATGGAAGATACAGTTTTTAAAGGTTCAGAATATATTTGGATAAACGGGAAATCTGAACAAGATTCTTACGTTTTATTTAAAGAAACGATTTGTAAAACAAATGAGAAAACATATATAAAAATATCCGCTAATAGTGAATATGTTGTTTTTATAAATGATGATTATGTTTATAGCGGACAATACGCTGACTTTCCGTGGTATAAAGTATATGACGTAATTGATATTTCTAAATTCTTAACGAAAGAAAATAATGAAGTGAATATTGTCGTTTGGTATTGCGGAGATAAAAATTTTTGTCATTATCTATATACGGCAGGAGTTATTTATACAATTTATACGGATGAAAAGATACTAATAAATTCAAGCAGTAGAACGAAATGTAAGGAGTTGCCTTTTTTTGTAAGCGGAAATAGAAAATTGATAAATTCACTTATAGGTTATTCTTTTAAGGTGGATTTTACTCAAAAAAGTAAAGATTATGTTTATGCTACCGAAAAGGAGATGTCATTTAATTTTACTTTGCGTCCGACTTTATTATTAAACAATTTAGGAAAAATAAAGGCAAATAAAATATCTAATAATGTGTTTGATTTAGGAAAAGAAGTTGTAGGTTATCCTTATTTTATATTTAAAGGCAATAGAAATGAAGAAATAATCGTTGCATTTAGCGAAAGATTAATCAATGGTCAAGTTGTGAAAGATATAGACGGTAGAGATTTTTCTTATAGGGTTGTAGCGAATGGAAATACTAATCAAATGATAAATTATATGCGTAAACTAGGATGTAGATATTTTCAAGTTTACGGAAATGCCGATGTTTTGGAAATAGGTTTAATTGCAGTAGAATATCCTTTTGTAGAAATAGATAAAAATTACTGTGGGTTAAGAAACGATATTTATAAGACTGCCATAAGAACTTTAAAATTAAATGCATTTGAGCATTATTTTGACTGTCCTTTTAGAGAACAAGCGTTTTACGGTTTAGACAGTAGATTTCAAATGCGTTACGGGTATAGTGCATTTCTCGGTTCTGAATATCAAAAGTCAAATTTAAAGCTTATGAGTGAAGACAGAAACGATAGCGGTATGATTTCTATAACTGTTCCAACTTCCGATACTTTGGTAATTCCGTCTTTTACTTTATTTTACGTTGTAGCAATGCAGGAATACGCAATGCAAACGAAAGATTACAGTTTAATAACTCAATATTTCAATAAAATAAAAGGGATTATAGATTTATTTGCGAAAAATATCAAAAATAATATATTGCATAATTTTAATGACGATATTTTTTGGAACTTTTACGAGTGGAACGGAGAACTTGAAAAATCTCCTTATGATTATGATTGTGCTTTGAACCTTACTTTTTTATATGCATTAAACAGTTATTTGCTTATTTGTAAGTATATACAAAAAGGTGAAATAAATAAATATAAAAAGTTGTACAAAGGCGTTAAAAATGCTATTAACAAAGAGTTTTATGATAAAACAACGGGGTTATACCGTTTTGCTCAAAATGGAGGTTATTATGAACTTATCAACTCCTATGCAATTTTAACGGGAGTTGCAAATAAACATAGAGCGAAAAATATTTGTAAAAAAATAGTTAAAAAATCCGAAATGTGTCCTTGTACTCTATCAATGCTTGCTTTCAAATACGATGCATTGTTAAAGGTTTCAAAAAAATATAATGGATACGTTTTAAAAGAAATAGATAAAAATTATTCTTATATGCTTGAAAACGGAGCAACCTCGTTTTGGGAAACAATAAAAGGTGCTGACGATTTTGGTGGGGCTGGAAGTTTATGCCATGGTTGGTCTGCTTTACCTGTTTATTACTATAATTTATTATTAAAAAAAGGAAAATAAAATG
>JAZRVG010000073.1:0-9541 GCA_045599025.1 Christensenellaceae bacterium
AGTTGTTATTTATCTAACGTTAACTTTAAGGTTTTTATTTCAAAGCCTTTAAAATCTAACGTTATATTGTTTTCTTTTATGCTTATATTTTCAATTTCTTCTTCTAATAAGTTTACGAGTTTTGCACTCTTAACGTTAAAACCGAAATTTATAGTAGCCGTAGTTCTTTTATTGTTGTCTTCGTACAAACGAACGATTATACCGTCGCCCCGTTTGCATTTTTTAACCGTTTCGCAAATAATATTACGGTCGCTAATTTTCAATAAACTGTATTCTTTCGGTAATTTCGTTTTTTCGCCCGTCGGTTTTATAGCAATTAAAGGATTATTTAGTAAGTATGCTTGCTCTATCGTGTTTCCTTCAAACAAGTTTCCGCTATGGCTTAATAAAGAGTATGTGAAACTGTGGCCACCTTGATCGGCTACTTCGTTTGGATAAGTAGTACCCCTTAATAAAGATAACTGTATTAAATTTTCGTGTACGTCGTGCCCATACTTACAATCGTTTAACAAACTTACACCGAAACCGCCTTCCGACAAATCAACGTATTTATGTCCGCAAGTTTCGTATTTTGCTTGTTCCCAAGTGGTGTTGTAGTGCGTTGGTCTTTCAATGCTACCGAATTGAATATCAAAAGTTGCTTTGTTTGTGTTGATATCAACGGGGAAGGCTACTTTTAACATTTTATATTGTTCATGCCAGTCAACCTTCGTTTCAAAATCAATTTTATTCAAATTATCGTAGAACCATACGGTTTGCTCTATTTTTGATTTGAATATTGGTCTTACTATTTTAACGCCTTTTCTTACTCCGTCTTCAACAATCTCTACTTTTTCAAATTGAGTTATACTTATAAACTCTTCGTTACTGTATTTTTCGTAATTCCAAGCGTCAAAATTATCGGGGTAATCGGCATAAATTCTTAATTCGTTCGCCTTTAATCCGTTTGGAATAACTTCTCTATTATTATTCTTATCGTAAATAGAAGTGATTTGCCAGTTGTCGTCAAAAACAACTTTGTAAGCGTTTGTTTCAACAATATTATCGTTTACCGATATTGTATTGTTATCAATAAAATCTTTTACTACGGTATAGCCTTTCGGTTGAATATTTTGAGCGAAAACGGTTTTACCGTTTAAATTTACGAACGAATTTGCCACGAAACTGTTCGGGTTAAAAATAACGTAACCGTCGTCTTTTGATACGTTGTTTGCTATTAACGAATAACCGCTTTGCAAAACGGCGTTACCCGTTTTGAAAATTTCGCTATAATCTTTTTCACTGTCTTCGTAAACTTGTCTTATTGAAGAACCGGGAATTATATCGTGGAATTGATTTGTCAACAACTTTTCCCAAGCGTTATTTAACGAATTTGTAGGGTATTCTTCGCCGAAAATAATGTTTGACAAAATAGAAAAAGTCTCGGCATTTTGCAGTAAAAATTCACATTTTCGGTTATTCTTTTTATTGTCTGCCATCGTAGTATATGTGCCACGGTGATATTCAAAATACAACTCCCCGTCCCAAGTAGGAAATTTATTTTCTTTCATTTTTACGGAAAGTTCATTGAAGAAATCTCCAACGAACATAAACTTTGTTTTAGGGCAACCCGAAATACCTTTTTCGGCCCTTTCTAATAACTCTAATTGTTCATCGGTTGGTCCACCGCCACCGTCGCCCCAACCGAACGGAAGTAATACTTTATTATTTAGTTCTTTTTGTTGATAACGCTTGTAAGTTCCTTTTATCCAAGTGGAATCAACTTCCCCTACGTAAGAAGTGTAAGTTACGCTCTCGTTCGTATCGCAATCTTGTCCGGTTAAGAAATAAGTGTTTACTTTGCTACCGTCAATACCTACCCAGTTAAAAGTGTCGTAAGGCATTTTGTTTGTATCGTTCCAACTTATTTTTGAAGTAACGAACCAGTCTATTCCGCTTTGTTTTAAAATTTGCGGTAAACTTGCAGGATAACCGAAAACGTCCGGAAGCCATAATATATGATTATCTTTATTAAATTCTTTTTTGAAATAATCTTTACCTAAATTGATTTGCCTTATTAAACTTTCTCCGCTCGGCAAATTACAATCGGATTCAACCCACATTGAACCTTCGCATTCCCATCTGCCTTCGTTGATTTTTTGTTTTACTCTTTCAAACAGTTCTGGGTTTTCTTGTTTTAAATACTCGTACTGCAAAGGTTGTGACGCCATAAATTTATATTTAGGATATTTATCCATTAAGTTAAGTACGGTTGAAAACGACCTTTGAACTTTTTCTCTCGTTTGCTTTAAGGTCCAAAGCCAAGCACTGTCTATATGCGTGTGTCCTATGCACACTACTTCGGCTCTGCTTTCTTTTTGCAAAGATAGGTTTTTTTCCAAGAAAAGTTTTGCATTTTTAACACTTTCTATAAATTCTTTTGAAGAAAAATCGTACGTGTAAAGCATACTAACCGCTTTATGTAATGAGTTTAGCGTTAAAGCAAATTCTTCGCTATCATCGTTCAAACATTGTAACGACTTAAACGCATAACGGATATCGTAATACAAGCCGTAAACGTCCTTTTGAATTTTAGCGGTTTCCGCATAGAATTTTGCCGTTTTAAAGTTAGGCGAAATATACCCGTAAACGAAAACGTCGTTATGACCTATATTTAACAATAATTCCGTATGGTTAGTGTCCATACCTTGAACTGCTTTCCCGTTTATATACACTAAAAATTGCGGTCTTACGGTAGAAGTTCCTTTTTGCTCGGTATAAACTCTTAAATAAGTACCTTCTTCCAAAGCGTCAACTTCCATGTGAAACCAAGCGTGATAATCAAATTTATCACCCCAACTGTCACCACTTTTAAAAGGTTTAAATTTACTTAATGCGGGTGGATCATTTGAAGTTTTATATTCGCAAGGGCATATAGTTATATCTTCTATTTTTTTGATATCGTAAAAAATATTCCATTCAAGAAGTTCTAAATATTTTTCAATTTTCCTATACGCCGTTTTATAAGGCTTATCGTAATATTTTATAAATAAATTCATCAAATTCTCCTTTTTGCTTGTTAAAATTCAACAGCAATAACATTGTACAATGCAAAAAAAATTATGTCAATGCTATAATGTAAAAATATCATTTTTATTTTACTAAAAAGAGAAACGTTTTTATTGCAAATTATTTAAAATGGTATATAATATTTGTGTAAAAAGGAGAAAACCAAATGTTTTTTGACGATATACAATACGGAACGCAATATTATAGAGCCCCTACACCCCTTGAAAACGAGTGGGAAAACGATTTAAGCAAAATGGGCGAATACGGGCTTGACCTTATTCAAATTAGAATAAATTGGCGTTGGAACGAAAAGAAGGAAAACGAATACGATTTTAGCGACGTTGACAAACTTATGGAACTTTCGCAAAAGTACAATAAGAAAGTTATTATAAAATTTTTGCTTGAATGTGCTCCGCAATATGTTTTTGATAAGTACGGCGGAACGAGAATAGACGACAAAGGCGGACTAATTCGTGGCGGTTCACACGGAGCGTTTTACGGTGGTTGGAGGCCGTGTTTTACCAACCCGAAAGTGCAAGAAAGAGCAACTAAATTCGTTGAAACCGTTGCAAAAAGATATTCGGGTTATAAAAATATTGTTTTTTGGAACGTATGGAACGAGATAAGAAACAGACCGGTAAGCGAGTGTTATTGCGAGCATTGTAGAAAAGGTTTTGGCAAATATCTCCAAGAAAAGTTCACTAAAATAGAAAATTTAAACAAGTTTTACGGCACGGCGGAAGAAAGTTTTGAGAGTATCGCTTTACCTGCTATGGCTCACGGATTTTGGGACGCATACGAATTTAAAAAATACAAAGGCGACTACGAACTTAAAAATTGGCTCAAATTCGTTTACGACGCTATAAGAAAATACGATAAGGCCCGCCCCATAATGTCGCACGTCGGTATAAGCGAGTGTTTGCAAAATAATTTAGACGACGTTTGCAACGATTATTCCGTATCAAAAGCAGTTGATTTTTTCGGAACATCGGTAGGTTGCGATTCTTCAATGGCAAACGCCGAAAACCGTTTGGAATATTTTATGCTTAACGACTATATGAGATTAGTTGACGAAAACTATTTTATATACGAAATATACCCAGGTCTTGGTATGTTTAAGTGGTACGACACGGAATTTGATTTAAAATTCAAGTTATACGCAGGGGTAGCAAGCGGTGCGAAAGGACTTATGTATTGGCAGTATAGAGCCGAAAGATTAGGAAACGAAAACGACTGTGCGGGACTTTGCAGAATGAACGGCGAACCGAGAGAAATTATGAGCGAAGTTAAAGATTTTGCCAAAATTTTAAAAGAAGACGGCAAACTGTTTGCAAAAAGCAAGGCAAAGAGCGGAGATATTGCAATAGCGTTTGATTTTAACTCAATGCTCTTATCGGAAATTGAAGATTACGTTGGTAAAGATTTTGAATTACGTTTAAAAAACGAGCCACTTTTCAATTACAAAGATACGCATACGGGTGCATACAGATTACTTAACAATTTAGATTACACCGTTGATTACTTGAACGTAGAAAAGCAATTAGATTGTAAAGATTACAAAGTCTTGTATTTTCCATACTACACTATGTTGAATAAAGAAATTGAAGACAATCTTTACGAATTTTTAAACAAAGGCGGTATAGTTATAGCAGACGAAGGCTTTGGACTTAGGCAAGAAAACACTTGGATGCAACCCTACGAAATAGATTTGCCTAAAATCTTAAAAGCACAAATGAAAGAAAGAAGGCTTATAGAAAACGAAAGCATAGTTTTAAGTAAAGAAGAAATAGCAGTAAAGCCTTTTAAAACCACTTACAAAGTAGAAAACGCCAAATCGGTTTTGAAGTTTAAGGACGGAGAAACTGCAATGCACGAAATAACGGTAGGAAAAGGCAAATTGTATTTATGCGGATTTTCAATAGGTTACAGTTATCTTAACGGAAACGGGAAAACTAAAACTTTGTTAACGAAATTAGTTTCAAAATTACTTAACGGAGTTTCCGTAACGAAAAACGCTTATTCTAACGTAAAAGAAGACCTTTACGAAAAAAGGTTGATTAACGAAAAAGAAAATAAGCAAATTGTATTTTTATTTAATTGTAGCGATGAAGAAAAGAGCGTACAAATAAAAGAAAAGGTAATAAAAAGCACCTTACAAGCAAATAGCAATTCAAACGTAACAATATTACCCCCAAAAAGTATGGGCTACTTAATTGTGGAGAACTAAAAGGTATTATAAAAACGGGGGTGGCTATGTTTAGCCACCGCCGTTTATTATATTGCGTTGTATTTGGCGAGTTGCTTGTAAAGGTCGCCAACGTAAGCGTTTAATTTTATTCTTTCCAAATCGTTCGGTTGCCTGTTTACGAAATTTAATAAATAAACTTCTAAATCTTCCACCTTTTTAGCGTCGTTTTCTTCTAATTTGTTTTCCTTTAACTTGTTTATAAGTTCCCTTAAATAACTAACGTTTATATACCCTATAAAAGTTTGTTTTTCGTAATCTTTACACGCTATTTTATCTATAATTTTTTGAGCGTTTGATAACTCTTTTACGGGCGTTTCGGCGGACTTTTCTTGGGAAAAATCTATATTTTCGTTTTTGTTATCCTTTCTTTTAACTTTAATTTTTCTACCGCATATTTTATCGGTTAAAAATATAACAAAATTACCGAACAAATACGATACGGTTACGAATACAACAACCGAATTTTCCGTTTTAAATGAATTTTGAAATAATAAGAATTCGTTTAAAGAATAAAGTAAGTTAATAAGTAAAAACATGCCGTTTACTTTTCTTAAAAAGTCCGTTTTTATATTTTTGCGTTTTATAACGCTTATTAAACACACAACGAACGATAATAAAAAAACAAACGAAACCGAAAGATGTTTTACGATTATTTCAAGATTATTTTTATAAATAAATTTTACACTGTTAGATATTAAATCAACTAAAAATTCAAACATATTTTAATTATGTTTTCTATTTTTATTTTTTAAACGTTAAATATCTACTTTTACGATTTTTTCTTGTAAAATGTTTATTAAATACACTTCTTTAACTTGTTTTTTGTATATGTTTTCTATCGCTTTTCTATAAAGATTTAATTGCTTTAAGTAAGTTTTAATAAGGTCGGTTTCTTCCTTTACGGTAGAAAGTTTATAGTCGCACAAAGTAACGGTATTATCTTCGTTAAACACCATTAAATCAATTACGCCTTGAACTAATATTTCGGCGTCTTCACTACTACTTTTTAAACCTATCTCACTCGGATTTTGAAGTAAACAAAACTTTTGCTCTCTTAAAACGTTTCCTTTTTTAATATTTTCAAAAATAGGCATTTTCAAAATATTTTTAAGTTTTTCAACGCTTAAAAGATTGTATTCTTCTTCGGTAATTAAACAACTTTCTTTATACGAGTTTAATTCGCTTTCAACCTTTTCACTCTCAAAAGAGCAAAGTTCCAAAAATCTATGGTATGCAGTACCCTTTTCACTACTCGTTTCGCCGAAAAGATTTGTCGTTTCGTAATATTCGTCGTGTTCGTTTATTGCGGAAACGGAACGTTTAACGGGTAACACGGTGTCTAACGAATAAGGGTATTCGTAGGTCAAATTTTCGTAAATTTTATTTGCTAAATCTTCGTCCGCTTCTATCCCTGCGATGTCTTGTCCTTGGGTAGTATCTTTCACAGTTAAAGTGCTTTCAAGGTGAGTTATAACGTCCCCGTCCGATTCCGTTAAAAAGTCGGTATTTTTGCCTGCTTTAATAATTTTTTCTATATTTCCGTCACTTAAATTTTTATCGCTTACTACCAAATGAAGTTCGTATTTAGCCCTTGTGAGCGTTACGTAAAGAAGTCTTGACTCTTCCAAAGAACGGTTTATTTCGTAGTCGTTTAAAATCAGTTCGTTGACTTTATTTTTAGAACGAACTTTGTCCGTTTCGGAAAACGACCTTGCACTTATTCCTAAATTCTTATTTAAAAATACCGTTTTAGATTTGTCTTCGTTATTAAACGGGCTTGCTAAACCTACCGCAATAACTATGGGATACTCTAAACCTTTTGATGCGTGGCAAGTCATTACCTTTACTGTATCTTCCCCGCTTGACTCGTTTATTTTTAAGTCGTCAAAAGAAGTTTCCAAAAACTCCCCGAACTTTTTAATTGACGTACTTCCGTTTAAAGTAACGCTTTGGTTTATAAAAGTTTCTACTCTTAAAAGTTTGCGTTCGCCGTATTCGGTTGCTAATAAGCGTGCGTCAAAGTCTGTTTCACGAATAATTTTATATAATACTTCACTTGCGGTGGCAAACTCGGCAATAAGTCTGTATTTTGCAATTTTATCTAAGAAAAGTTTAAGTTTTTGCGATAAACCGTCTTTATCTTGAACGCATAAATTAACACACTCGTAGAAAGATTTACGCCTGCCACCACGCTTTCTTATTTCGGCAAGTTCCGTTTCGTTAAAACCGCCGAAGTTGATAAGAGTTGACGCAAGCGGTACGTCTTGGCAAGCGTTGTTTAAATAACTTACCAAATCGTTCATTACCTTAACTTCGGGATACCCCGATAAAGATTCTTCACCGCCCGAGGTTACGGGTATTTTCATATCTACCAAAATTTCAACTATCTTTTCTACCGCAGATTTTGACCTACCTAAAACGCAAATATCTCCGTAGCCTATTTTTTTAAACTTCTTTTCTTTTATATCGTAATACTCGCTTTTAGCGTATTTTTCGGTAATGATTTTATAAACTAAAAGTGCGTCCTTACTGTATTTTTTAGCAACCTTTTGATTATCGTTTACAACGGAATAAACGGGGTATTCGGTAATTTCGTCCTTTACTTTTTCGGTATCGTCGTTATAAAAGTGAATAACCGCCTCACCTTCGTTATCGCCGTAAAGTCCACCGTACTCCATAGGGTTTTCACTGTAATCGTAACCGCATAAGTCCTTTACCATAACACGTGAAAAAACGTTGTTTACGAATTCTAAAATTTTGCTTGCACTTCTAAAATTCTTATCAAGGGAAATAGCCGTTCCGCCTTGTCCGTTTTTATACTTTTCAAACTTTTCCATAAAGAATTTCGGGTTGCAACCACGAAAGGCATAAATGGACTGCTTACTGTCGCCAACCATAAACAAATTGTCGTTTGAAATTTCGTTTATGAGTTTTTCTTGAAGGTAATTTACGTCTTGATATTCGTCAACGAAAATATAGGAGTATTTATTCTTTATTTCCCTTTTTACTTCTTCGTTTTCAAGAAGTTTTATAGCAAGTTTTATTATATCTTCAAAATCTACTACGTTTAATTCTTTTTTAGCGTTTTGATAAACTTTTTCATACTCTTTTACTACGAAAAACAAATTTTCACACAAAGATAAATCGGCTATAATTTTGTTTTTTTCTTGCAAGTTTTCAAGCCCTTCGTACTCTCCGCTGTTTATTAAATCGTTATGAGTTTTTAGGGTTTTTTGATATATTTCTTCTATACCGTCGTTTTGTTCGCAAAAGTTATAAATATCAAGTATTATTTCCTTAACGTTGTCGTCCCTTCTTGAACGGGAAAGAATATCTATAATCTTTAAAAATTTTTCGTTTTTTTCTTCGTATAAACTTTCAAAAAGGTCGTCTATCGCTTGCTTTTTTAAAACGGAATTTTCCTTTTCGTCAATAAGTTTAAAATTTGCGTCAAGCCCTAAAACGTAAAAATAACGCTTTAAAAGATTATTGCAAAAAGAGTGAATAGTTGATATATCCGCCGTTGGAATTTTTGCTATTTCTTCTTTTATTTTATTATCGCCCGTTTCGTTAAAATAGTTTATTAGTGAAAGTTTTAATTTTTCCTTCATTTCGTCGGCGGCAAGGTTTGTGAAAGTCATTGCCAAAATTTTATCAATGCCTACGTTTTCTTCGGAAATGAGCCTTATAATTCTTTCAATAACTACGAAAGTTTTTCCCGAACCCGCCGACGCCGATACGAGTACGTTTCCTTTACCGTGCATAATCGCTTGAAGTTGCGACGGGGTTAAAAAATCGTATTTACCGCTCATATTATAAGTCCTCCTTTATATTTATTCCCGTTACTTTTGATATTTTTTTGGCACTTTCTTTTCTTACCGAATTATCTTCTTTTAAGTTTTTAAAACACATACCGCCGTAACTGCAATATTCGCAAGGGGAAGTTGAAAGCGGTGTGGGTTTTATGTAGCCCGACAATATTTCGTTTACACCGTTTTTAGCAACTTTTACCGCATAATTTAAGCGGTTTTGCATTTCTTCTTCCGTTACCACGTGCGATTGCGATTTATGTATTTTACCCGTTGTAGTGAACTTTAATTTGATTATATCGCTTGACTTTCTTTCAATAGAACCGATATCGGTAGCGTTGATATTTTCCTCCGTATTAACGGTTATTCCTTCCAACAAATTAGGCGTACTTTCTTCGTCAACGAACTCGTCCTTTATAGGTTCGTAATACAAGCC
>JAZRVG010000074.1:0-3203 GCA_045599025.1 Christensenellaceae bacterium
ATTCTTTTATTTTTTTCGTGTTCTTACCTACTGTATCTACATAATACCCTGCACACCAAAATTCACGATGTCGGTATTTTAACATTAGATTTGTAAATCTTTGGTATATTAACACTGTGCTTTTACCTTTCAAATACCCCATAAATCCCGACACGCTCATTTTGGGTGGTATTTCCAACAACATATGCACATGGTCTATACATACCTCTGCCTCTACTATTTTTACATTCTTCCACTCGCACAAACTTCTCAGTATCTAGCTTATTTCTACACGGTATTCGCCAAAAAATATTTTTTTCCTGTATTTTGGGGCAAATACTATATGATATTTGCAATTCCATTTCGTATGTGCTAAACTATTATTGTCATCCATGACTATACCTCCTATGTCTTTATTTGGTGTGAACTACCTTTTTATTGTATCATAGGAGGTATATTTTTACTCATCGGTAAACCTCTTTTTAACCACGGGACTATCCCGTGGTTTTCAATAAACAACAAAAAAAGAAAGTAAACAATAAGTTTACTTTCTTTTTTTTGGCGGAGAGTTAGGGGAATTCGCTCTTGTATTTTGCAAAGGCAAAAATAAAATAAAAACTTAATGCTTTGCAAAATACTTCGGTCATCGCTAAAAACAATTATTAATTGTTTTTCCGCCTTCGGCGTCGCTCTCGTTCGAATCCCTAACATTAACTTTTTCTTAATACTAAAAAAAGAGAAGTAGTAAAAATCTACTTCTCTTTTTTTGGCGGAGAGTTAGGGATTCGAACCCCAGGAGGGCTATCAACCCTCAACGGTTTTCAAGACCGCCGCCTTCGACCGCTCAGCCAACTCTCCGTACTTTGATTATTATATATTATTTTAAAAAAATATGCAACTAATTTTATACGCTTATTATAAAAATTTTATTATATTTTTTTGTATTTTATAAATCTATCAAAGTATATTTTCTTTACCGTTACGTTTGCTAATATATATTCGTTTTTGTATTCAAGTGTATAACTGTCTAAAAAACTTGTATTTTTATTAAAATTCTTAAATTCGGTATAGGGTATATACAAGTTTGTAGTAATATAATTGTCGTTTAATACGTTTTCTATACTGTTTTTTAGGTTTTCTATTCCAAGTCCGCTCTTTGCCGATATTTTTACCGTGTTTTTAGGTAATAATTCAAAATTTTCTATATTATCGCATTTGTTTATTACTTTTATCGTTGGAGCGGTTGCTCCGAGTTTTAAAAGCGTTTCTTCCGTAACTTTTAAATGTTCGTCGTAATCGTTAGTGCCGTCTAATACAATTAAGTTTAAATCGGCAGTTTTAACAACTTCAAGCGTTGATTCAAATGCTGCAACAAGGTCGGTTGGAATATTCTTTATAAACCCAACGGTGTCTATAAGTAAAACTTCGTAGCCGTTTATTTTACATTTTTTAACAGTCGGGTCAAGCGTTGCAAAAAGTTGGTCTTTACATAAAACGTTTGCTCCCGTAAGTTTATTTAAAAGAGTTGATTTTCCCGCATTAGTATAGCCTACTAAACATACCGTTATTTCGGAATTTTTATTTCTTCTATAAGATTGATTTTCTCTACGGATTTTTAGTTCTTCAATTTCTTTTTTTAAGTTGTCAATACGTTCCCTTATATGCCTTCTGTCCGTTTCAAGTTGCGTTTCGCCGGGACCTCTCGTTCCAATACCTCCACCGAGTTTTGATAAAGCACCGCCTTTACCTTTTAAACGGGGGTATAAATAGTTTAGTTGAGCAAGTTCTACTTGAATTTTACCTTCGTTGGTTTTGGCATTTTGGGCGAAAATATCTAAAATTAAAGTGGTTCTGTCTATTACTTTTATTCCGCCTAACGCATCCGATAAATTTAGCGTTTGAGAAGGTGACAAAGCACCGTCAAAAAGCACGGTATCTACTTCTAATAACGCAATTTTATCGTAAATTTCTAAAATTTTACCTTTACCTATATAAGTTGCAGGCGTTATTTCACGAATTTTAACTATTTCGTGTCCTAATGGTGTTCCGTTGGCACTTTTTATAAGTTCGTATATTTCGTTTATTGAATATTCAATTTTATCGCTTGAATTTAATACCGGTTCAATTACGAATACTTTTTCAAAATAATCACTCATTATCGTCAGTTAATTTTACGCCGTTTATAGCCTTTTTCATGATATCGTCGCCCGTTGCTGCGTAATGTTTTTTAGTCGTATTTACGTCGTTATGTCCTAAAATGTGTGCAACAACGTAAATATCGTTGGTTTGCCTATATAAATTCGTACCGAACGTACTACGGAGTTTGTGTGGCGTTATATGTTTTAGGGGAGTTACAATTTGAGAGTATTTTTTAACAAGTTGTTCAATCGCTCTCGTGGTAATTCTTTTGTTTTGTAAACTTATAAACAATGCTTTTTCGGTTTCGGGGAGTTCTTTTATTGAATTTCTATGTTCAATCCATTCACTTAAAGCGTTAGCAACTTCGTCGTTAAAGTATAAAATCATACGCTTTCCGCCTTTTCTTGTGACCGAAAAACTGTTGTCCTTAAAATTTATATCGTCAACGTTTAAACCGACAAGTTCACTGTTACGTATTCCCGTTCCTAAAAACATAGAAAGAATTGCAAAATCTCTTATTTTAGTGTTTCTATGGTAAGATTTTTGCCTGTTTGTAAGTTGTTCTCCGTTATCGGCTAAAAATAGCAAATTTTTCATTTCGGTAAGGTCTAAACGAATAATTTCTTGCTCGTGAAGTTTAGGAAGGGCAACTTTTGACGGGGCGTTGCTTTTAATATAGCCCATATTGTATAAATACTTATAAAACGCACGAACGGTGGAAAGTTTGCGTGATTTTGTTCTTTCGTTGCAAATTTCTTCTTTTCCGTTAATATCGTAATGGCTCAAATACGCCAAAAAATTAATAAAAGTAGGGGAATCTAATGCGTCTAAATCTTCAAGATTTATAAAACTTTTTTCTTTACCACGATAAATAGTTTTTGATAAATAGTCAAAAAATATTCTTAAATCTAAACAATAATTTAAGCGTGTTAAAGGCGAAGTGTAATCTGTAATTCCGTAAATAAAATCATATACGGAAGACGGAAGATCTTTGCAAATTCCTTCAATTTTATCTAAACATTTAATTTCACGTTGTTTATAGTAATTATTATCAAATTTCCCCATAAAATCTACCTTTTTAAAGA
>JAZRVG010000075.1:0-2622 GCA_045599025.1 Christensenellaceae bacterium
CGCATATTTTCTTAACGCTCATTCGAATCCCACTCAACAAACTTTTCATTAAAAAAAGAAAGTAAACAAAAAGTCTACTTTCTTTTTTTGGCGGAGAGAGTGGGTTTCCGCCCCTTGAAAAGGGGAGGATTTGCGAAGCAAATGAGGGGTTAGCCGTCCACGGCGAGTGATCGAACCCTTAACCGTAAAACGGTTAATAGCAAGTGATCCCCTTATCGCATTTGCGATAAGAAAAAAAGACAAACAATTTTTTATTGTTTGCCTTTTTTTACTCTTGGCGGAGAGAGTGGGATTCGAACCCACGAACCATTGCTGATTACCTGATTTCGAGTCAGGGCCGTTATGACCACTTCGATATCTCTCCGTATTTTTAATTTCCATAATATTTTAACACAATTTTTTTATTTTGTATAGTGTTTTTAATCGTATTTTTATTTTTTTAAGTTTAAAGAGTGAGTTGAATTAAATTGATTTTATTTTACAGTTTTGTTATAATTAAATAAAGGTTAAAAATATGAAAAAACTGCTAATATTTTTAATAATTTTCTTGCAAATAGTAATTCTTTTAAGTTTTACTGCTTGTGGTAAAGATAAATATTCTTACTTAATAAAACCTAAATTAGCAAACGTTATTTTAATTTATGGACAATCAAATGCAAGTGGGTGTACCCGTCTTGAATATTTAAAAGAAAACGATTTGGATATTTATAATAAATTTGAAGAAGGTGTTAAAAACGTTTTAACAAATCACTATTGCGACGACCGTAACGTTTCAACTTATTTTAAGCCTACAAAAATCGGTATGGGTACAACAACGGATACTTTTGGTTCGGAGATAGGTATTGCAAACGAATTTTCTACATGCAAAGAAAACACTTATATTATAAAATGGTCGGTTGGTGGTAGTAATTTGCGTTGGGAGTGGCTAAACGGCAACGGAGAGCGTGGAAACTACTATAAGAGTGCGGTAGAGTTTACTAAAAATCAACTTAATTATTTAAAACGAAAAGGCGTAAAAATAAGAGTTTTAGGTGCTTTTTGGATGCAAGGCGAAAGTGATTCTTTTGAAGAATATGCCTGTTATGAGCAAAATACCTATAATTTAATAAGTTATTTACGAGAAGATTTGACCGAACTTATAGATAGCGAACTTAATTTTGTTGACGCATATATATCAACTAAAACGGGTTGGACTCACTCAAACGAAATAAATCAAGCAAAAACAAACGTTGCAAACCGCTTACCGAACGTTTACGTAATAAAAACCAACGGTGAAGACGAAAATTCAATAGATTTGGAAGTTAATTTTGAGCCGAAAAACGAACCGGATAGGGCTCATTACGATTCAATGTCAATGATACTTTTGGGGAAAACGGTAGCAAAAACATTAAAAGAAATAAACGATATATAAAAAACCGCTCAATTATGAGCGGTTTTAGTTTTAGTATTTTAACGAATAGCCGTTATTAAGTTCAAAGAATATTTTTAATAAGTGTAAATATTTAACAACGTGCGAGCCGTTTTTAAGTTTAGCACGGTAAACGTCGTTTCCTAATTGAATTTCAATATGTTTACCCGGGGAACTTGCAAGGGCGGGAATACAAGCAATATTAAGAGAAATATGTTTTTCTTCTCCGTTTATTACGCCGTCTAAATCAATACTTGTTCTGTTAAGAGTTATTTTACCCGTTCCGCTCAAAACGTATTTGTGTTTTTTGTAATCAAGAGTGTAAATTTCCGTTTCGTCCGAAATAGTGTAGTCGGGGTTTTCAAAAACTTCTTTTCTTAAATTATCGTAAATAATTCTGTCCCAGTCGGAAATGTATTTTATTTCGTTTGTAGGATTGTTTGAGTGTAAAAAACCGAATTTGTCGGCTTGTTCTTCAAAACCACAATTTTCGCAGTGAATAACGTTTGAATTTTTGATTTTGGTGGAATATTCTTTATTACATATAGGGCAAGAGTATAAAACGTTTTGTAAACCTTCAATATTATCGCCTTTTTTGTAAGAAATTTTAAGATTTTCTTGTTCTTTATATGCGTTAAAAATTATAGCCGTATCTAATTTTGCTTTTATTTCTTCTTCGGTTAAAACTTTTAAATCTTCTTTTGAAAACAGTTTGTAAATATCAATATAAACTCTACCGCCTCTTAAACCTTTTCCCCATTTGGGATTAACGAAATAACTTCCGTAAATACGGGAAACGTAAACGTCGGTATCAAGCCATTTTAAGAATTTGTACGTGGTTTGCGGAATAGGTGTTGAAATACCGTTGTCGGGCATAAGACCGGCAGGGTACATAACGAGCGGACGTTCGTTTTCAATTGCCAACTTCATAAGACGCATATCTTTAACTGTCGTTTGGAATTGTTGTTTTGGAATTATTCCTAAACGACGCATTTGCGGATTGATAGGTAGCGATTCGTAAAACGATTTGCTTGTAACAATCGTCATACGTCTGTTTGTTGCTCCTATAAGGGGGATAAAGTCTAAAGACGACTCATGGTTGCATAAAAGAAGATATCCGCCTTTTACACGTTTAATTTCGTTTCTGATAAATTTTCGTTTAAAAGTGAATAAGCAAATTATAGAAGATAAAAATTTTGTAAAATAATATGTAA
>JAZRVG010000076.1:0-16967 GCA_045599025.1 Christensenellaceae bacterium
AAAAAAATGCTTTTGGAAACCGATTACACTTGTAATCAAATTTCCGATATTTTATCTTTTTCGGACCCACGTTATTTTATTCTTTTATTTAAACAACAAACTAACTTAACCCCTTCACAGTACAGAAAATCAATAAACAAATCAATTTAATTCTTTCATATAAATTTAAACGAAAGGCGGTGGCAAAATTTAGCCACCGCCGTTATTTTTGCAATAATTTTTTGTTTTATTTTAAAATATTGAAATAGTAAATAGGAATTGCAGACCATCCGTGACACATACTGCCCGCTCCGTCAAAGTCCGCTTCGCCCTTTTCCGTTTCCCAGAAAGAAGTTGCTCCACTGTTTAACATTTTCCCGTATCTTTCTTTGATATCGTTTAATATGTATTTTTTATACTCTTTATCCGTTTTGAGTAAGGCGTCGTAAACAAAGGCTCTCATTGATAAAGTAGCCGATATCATTCCGTCCCCTTTTACTATTTTTTCCGCTAATTTTTTTCCGCCTAAACCTATTAAAATGGCAAGAGAATTGCCAAGTTGACTTGATTTTTCGGTCAAATTGCTAAGCCTGTATACTTCTCCGTTTTTGAAAACTTTTTCTATGGATTTTTTAACTTTTTCCACTTCAATATTTTCGTTTAACAACTCGTTATACATTTGACCGACGTAAACGTACATACAGTTTAAAATCAAATCGTAACTAACAACGTTTTTGTCCGTTGCCGTTCTCGTTATTTGCCACTCGTTATTGCTTTCGTCCGCCCATTCGTAAAAATTCCAGTACGGATACGGGAAACTCGTTATTAAATTATTTTCGTCAAGTTTTCCTTCAAAAGTTTTTATAATTTTCGTTAAAACGTCTTTAATTTCTTCTATAAAATCCGTATCTTTGGTATATTTCACATACTCGTAAACTTCCAAAATATAACAAAGTGAGAAGAACGGAATAGGAACGTCTAACCCGGAAGGCGCACATATCGCAAGCAAACCGTCGTCCCTTATACTTTTAGCAATTAAACCTAAATTGTATCTTTGGTATTCCGTTCCTTCAAAAACGTAATATCCGCAAAGCATTTGGTTTCTACTGTCCATAGTGTACAACGCTTGCTCACGCCAAGGACAATCCTCATAATGTTCGTGTATACATAGTCTTAAAGTATCTATACACGTATCGTAGATTTTTTGAGTTAGTTCGTCGTTAAATTTTTTACCATTTACGGTTAAAGGATAATTAACCGCTCTTATTCCTAAATAATTTACTTTTATTGGACTTTCGCTAAATATTTCTATGTATCTGCCGGCAATTCTTCTTATAGTATTCGTGTAAACGTTCTTCCCTTTTTTAGCGATATATTCAAGGGAAAAATCTCTTATTCCTATATTTCTTCTTACGCCACCGTCAACGATATGCTCACCGTAAGTTATAGTTAATTTTTGCTCGGTTTCGCTTTCTATATCAAATTCTAAAAAGCCTGCGGTTTCCTTGCCTATATCCACTAAAACGCTCTTATCTTGCTTAATAATTTTACATGCGGACTTATCTTCCAAGCGTAAAAGTTTGATAGGCCTTTTATGCAATTTTGATTGCTTTTCTACTTCAACCGATTTAGTATATTCTTTTACGAAATCTCTACCGTCGTATAAGAAACTGTAACCTAATTGAAGTGTTAAAAGTTTTTTATATCCGTTTTTGTATTCAATCATTTTACGGCATTTAGTTTCTTTACTACTGTACGCTAACACTTTTCCGTTTTGTTCAACTTCAAAAATAACTCCCGCCTTATCGGTAATATAAGTTTGAGTATCTAAACCCGAATACCAAACCACAACCTTTAATTCGTTTTGTTCTTTACAATATTTAGTAATATCTATTTCGTCGTAGTATTTAAACCAAGGAAAATCGGAACAGTTAGAAAATGCTACCAAATCACCGTTTACGAACAGGTTATACACACTGTCCGAAGATAAATTTACGATAACTTTTTCGTCGTTTAATACGGTAAAAGTTGATATAAATTCACCGTATTCGTCTTGGTTATTTTCCCCGTTTATCCAAATCCATTTTGCTTTTTCCATAATAACTCCAATATTTATAGCCGTATTTACGAAGTTAAAATCGTATTACTTATGTATGATTAGGTATTATAGCATTATTTTTTCTAAATTGTAAAGTTATAATCTAAAATTTATATTTTTTGATAAAAATAAATATGTTTTTTGCATTTTATTGTTGAAATTATTTTATTTTAATGTTAAAATGTTATACGTCACAAATAATTCTTACTTTATAGGAGTATTTATGGTTAATTATCAAATCGTTATGGACGTAGCAGGAGACGTTGAACTCAATATTGCAAAAAAATTAGGCTTACATTATCTTCCGATGGACTATGAAATTGACGAAACTTTATATACCTGTAACGGTGATAACAGTGATATAAAACAGTTCTACGGTTTTTTAAGAGAGGGTAAAATTTCAAAAACCACCCAAATAACCCCTTATATTTACGAAGAATTCTTCTCTAAATATTTGGAAAAAGGTATATCGGTATTATACCTTTGTTTATCAAGCGGACTTTCTTCCACTTACAATTCCGCCCTTACCGCAAGCAAGAATTTAAACGGAAAATACGACGCTAAACTCGTTGCGGTTGATACGCTCGGTGCTACTTGTTCTACCGGTTTTTTGGTGGAGAGAGCGTATAAAAATCTTCAAAACGGTATGAGCATTGAAGACAATGCAACGGATATTACAAATTACCGAAAAAGCCTTATAATGTACGCATTTTTGCAAGATTTAAACCACTTAAAACGTGGCGGAAGAATTAGTGCAACCACTGCGGTAGTTGGAACTTTACTTAACATTAAACCGCTTATTACGATTTTACCTAACGGTACGCTTAAAAACTACGATAAGGTTAAAGGCGAAAGATTGGCAGTAAAAAAACTTGCACAAATTTTTAATAACGAATATTCGGGAAACGGAGTCGTGTATATTTGCGACGCAGACAACGAAATTTCCGCAGACCTTATGAAAGCCGAACTTTTATCTTATAATTCCGATTTGGTTATTAGAAGAACTAAACTTTCACCCATCATAGGCACTCATTTAGGCCCCGGTGCAGTAATAATAGGATTTGAACAAAAACAATAAAAAAGCAAGCGATTTCGCTTGCTTTTCGTTTTTTTAAACTATTATATTATATTCGCAAATTAAACCGTTCGTCAAAACGTTTATAAATTCTCCGTTAGTAAGTTTAGAATTATGCTCAAAAATTTCCTCTTTTAAAAATTCGTTTATTTTTTGAATTCCGCCCCTATCGTACGCCGTTCCTAATGCGTGCCTTATGCACCTTTCAACGCTACTTATGTTAGTACCGTATTTTTCCGCCGTTTTCTTATAAATTACGGTAGTGTTACGGTTTAAAAACGATGTATCTTTAACCGACAGATATATTGCATATCTTAAATAATTATACCCCGAACAATTTACGGGAACCTGCATTTTAACAAGTAAAAGAGTAATTCTTTTATATAATTCCGCATCACATTTTAAGCCGTCTTTTTTTTCACAACAATTATAGAAAGTAGAAATACGAATTTCTGCTTCTTCCCCTTCACTATTTATCATAACCAAACCCCTTTGTTTGTATAATATTATATCACGACGTAATTATTTTTTTCAAGAAATTTTAATTTCAAATATGTTCCTATTTTATGATTAAAAAGTCCTTATTTTGTCTCACTTTTTCTCATATTTGTCTCAACATTGACTTAATTATATATAGGAATTCAAATTATGTATTATAATATTATGTAATTACTGGAAATATTTGTAAATTTTTAATCCAAGGATAAATTATGACAAAAGAGCGTAGAGAATATTTTTCTAAAATGACTAATGAAGAATTGCAAGCACTTGTTTATCAAGATTTTCTAATTGAAGAAATTATTGAATTTAGAGATAACACACCCTTTTCGCCCGAAGAACGAAATTACGTTGATTTATTGTTTATACAAAGTTTGAAAATAAACGATTTTTGTAAAAAAACTTGCGTAAGCCGTTCTACCGCTTACAGAATAAAAAACAAATTAAGTAAGCGTATGAAAAACACTTTATCACGCATGCTTTACACTTTGTAATCTATTTGATAATTTTTACTGTCATTCCTTCAAAATTTTTGTAGGAATTTTAGTATTGTCAAATTTATTTAATAATATCATAAACGCCTTTTTTAAGGCGTTATTTTTTTGCTTGACATATACCCTACGGGGGTATATAATACTATTATCAAATTAAAAGGAAAAGAGTATGGAAAACTGTTGCAAAACTAAAACGAAGGAAAGAAACGTAAACGAAATAAAGGTTTTAACGGACAGGTTAAGTAGAATTGAAGGTCAAATACGTGGTGTGAAAAATATGGTAAACGAAAACGCTTACTGCACGGACATTTTAATTCAAGTATCCGCAATAAAATCGGCACTTGATTCTTTTAGTAAAGTGCTACTTTCAAACCATATAAAAACTTGCGTGATTGAAGACGTTAAAAACGGGAAAACCGAAACGGTTGACGATTTGGTTGAAACGATTAAAAAACTAATGAGATAGGAATAATAAACTTATGCAAAAATTTAATGTTTTAGGTATGAGTTGTGCAAGTTGCTCTCAAAGAGTAGAAAAGGCAGTTAAAAAGGTTAACGGCGTTACTAAATGCGAAGTAAATTTGCTAACGAACTCAATGCTCGTTTACGGAGATTATTCGGTAAACGAAGTTATAAATTCGGTAAAAAAAGCGGGCTATGGAGCGGTTTTAGCCGACAAATCTAACGAAAAAGCAAAAGAAAAAGATTACTCCGAAACGGCTAAACTTTTAAAAAGACTAATAGTTTCTATAATATTTTTAATCCCTTTACTTTATATTATGTGCCACATGCTTTTCAACTTTCCCATACCGAAATTTATGATTAAACAACCCGTTTATTTAGGTATATTTGAACTAATAATTTCCCTTTTAATAATAATCGTAAACAGAAAGTTTTTCATAAACGGAACGAAAAGTTTAATACACCTTTCGCCTAATATGGACACTTTAATATCTCTCGGGTCGGGAATTGCGTTTATATACAGTAGCGTTATTTTGTTAGTTATGATTTTAAACCCTACAAATGCAAGCGAATATCTTTCTAAACTTTATTTTGAATCTTCCGCTACGATTTTAACTTTAATTACAATAGGAAAAACACTTGAAAGTTATTCAAAAGGAAAATCAACTAACGCCATAAAAAGTTTAACGGAATTAGCACCCGATACGGCAATTATTTTGCGTGACGGAGTTGAAACGGTCATTCCCGTAAACGAAATTAAACTTAACGATATTTTTATTATTCGTGCAGGAGATAAAATACCCGTTGACGGAATTATTACCGAAGGAAGTTGCTCTGTAAACGAATCTATCTTGACGGGAGAAAGTTTACCCGTAGATAAAACGGTAGGAAACGAAGTTTCAAGCGCAACTATATCTTTATCGGGCTATATAAAATGCAAAGCGGTAAGAATAGGCGAAGATACTACCCTATCAAAAATAATAAAAACGGTTACGGACGCATCGCAAACGAAAGCCCCTGCTCAAAGAGTAGCCGATAAAGTTTCGGGCGTTTTCGTTCCGTTAGTTTTACTTATTGCCGTTACGGTTAGTATAATTTGGTTTATAATTTCAAAAGAGTTTGCTTTATCTATGGAGCGTGGAATAACAGTTTTAGTTATAAGTTGCCCTTGCTCGCTCGGTTTAGCAACCCCCGTTGCGATAATGGTTGGAAACGGCGTTGGAGCGAAAAACGGAATACTTTTTAAAAATGCGTCCGCTATGGAACTTTCGGGAAAAGTTAAAACCGTAATATTTGATAAAACGGGGACTTTAACTAACGGTGTTCCTACCGTTACCGATATAATTAACGTTGAAAATACCCAAGAAAAGTTGATAAAAATTGCTTATTCGTTAGAATATAAAAGCGAACACCCACTTGCAAAAGCCGTAGTTTTATACGGAAAAAACAACGGTGCAAAACTACTTGAAACCAATAATTTTGAAACGGTTACGGGATTAGGCGTTAAAGGAATAATAAATAACGAAACCTATTACGGCGGTAACTTAAAATATATTTCAAATATTTTAACCGTTCCAAGCGACTATTTATATCATGCAGAAAAACTTTCAAACGAAGGTAAAACACCTTTATTTTTCGGTAGCGAAAATGAATTTTTAGGAATAATAGCGGTAGCCGACACTTTAAAAGAAGACGCTATTCAAACTGTTTCAAATTTGAAAAAATTAGGCATAAAAACGGTAATGCTTACGGGTGACAACACTAAAACGGCAACGAGTATCGGTTCTATTTTAAAAATAGACGAAATTATAGCCGATGTTCTACCGACGAAAAAAGCCGAAGTGGTTGAAAACTACAAAAAGTTTGGAAAAGTTATAATGGTAGGCGACGGAATTAATGACGCCCCTGCCCTAACCGTAGCCGACGTGGGTTTTGCCGTTAAAGTAGGAACAGACATTGCCATTGAATCCGCCGACGTCGTTTTAATCAAAAACGACCTTAAAAGCGTTGAAACGGCAATTAAACTCGGTAAGAAAACACTTCTTAATATTTACGAAAATTTATTTTGGGCGTTCATATATAATTTAATATGTATTCCGCTTGCTTGCGGTGCGTTTACTTTTATAGGCTTAACTATGTCGCCAACCTACGGAGCGCTTGCTATGAGTTTATCGTCCGTTTCGGTAGTTTTAAACTCTTTAAGGCTTAATTTATTTAAAAATAATCAGGAAAAGTCCACCAAAATTAAAAAGGAGAACAAAAATAAAATGGTTAAAACGGTATTTATTGAAGGTATGATGTGCACTCGTTGCGAAATGCACGTTAAAAAGGCTCTTGAAAGTATTGAAGGCGTTTCGGTTTTGGAAGTTAGCCACGAAAAAGGCTATGCTAAAATTTCCGTTCAAGGTAATATTTTAAACGACCAAATTATTAGCGTTATTGAAAAAGAAGATTATTCGGTAACTTTAATTAAATAATTGCTTTTCTATTGACTATACACTAAAAAAAATATATAATATTATATTATTTGGTTGATTTTTACTCATAAAGTTATTTTTTGATTATAAAAAGGAGTTTTCCTATGAAGATAGTAGACAACAGACCTATTATAGAAAAAGGCGATTACGATTTAGTAGTAGTCGGCGGTGGTATAGGCGGTATTTCCGCCGCCGTTGCGGGAGCAAGACACGGCTTAAAAGTTTTACTCGTTGAAAAGTCAATAACTCTCGGCGGACTTGCAACTGCCGGTCTTATAAGTTTCTACGAACCGTTATGCGACGGAAACGGAAAACAAATGACTTACGGAATAGCCGAAGAATTGATTAAATTATCCGTTCGTGACGGTTACGACAATTTGCCCGAAGGTTGGAAAGGCGACCATAAAAACCCGCCTAAATCTTGGTATCAAACTTTCTATTCTCCAACTTCGTTCACGATGGCTCTTGACGAATTCGTTATACAAAACGGTGTTAAAATTTTGTTTGACTGCCATGCGGTATTCCCCGTTATGGAAAGCAATATTTGTAAAGGTATAGTAGCCGAAACGAAAGGCGGAAAAGAATTTTACGGAGCAAAAGCCGTTGTTGACGCAACGGGCGATGCCGAAATAGCCGACAAAGCAGGTATTCCTACCGTGGTAGGCAAAAACTATATGGTTTCTCTCGCACATTACACGAACAGAGAACTTGCCAAAAAGTACGGAGAAGGCGGTTCTACCGTTGATTTTAGAAAATGGATTTTCGTTGTTAACGATTTGGTTTCAAAAGAAAACCGCAACTATACGGGTGTTACCGCAGAAGATATTACAGATTTCGTTTTAAAAGGCAGAGCGTACGTTTTTGATAAGATTAAGAACGAACCGAAAGACCAACGTGAAGTAATGTCCCTTTGCTCTTTTCCACAATACAGAACTATACGCCATATTATAGGCGATACGGTTTTTGAAGGTATTCCCGAAAAGAAGTACGAAGACAGCATAGGTATGTGCGGAAACTGGCGTGCTTACGATATGCACTACGATATTCCTTATTCAAGTTTATACAATAAAAACTTCCCGAACATTTGGGTTGCCGGTAGAATTATTTCTTCCAACGAAGGCGAAGGTTGGGAAATTTCAAGAGTTATTCCCGTTTGTGCTTTAACGGGGCAAGCGGTTGGTACTGCTATTTCCTTATCAATTAAAAACGGCTACGAAAACTATTCCGTACCCGTTAGTAAACTTCAAGAAACGCTTATATTAGACGGCGTAAAAATTGAAAAATAAATATAAAATTATACTTAAAAAGCGGTCTATAGACCGCTTTTTATTGTTTATTCTTCAATTACGTACTCTTTTAATTTTGAACGCTTAAAGGCTTTTACGGTAGATTCACTCATATTTATAAATTCTACGAACGTGCCTTTATTTTTAAGATTAGTAACTAATTTATAAAGTTTGTTTATTCCTGCTAAACCTATATGAGAAACTTCTTTTAAGTCAAAGGTTACTTCTTTTACTTCTTCGTTGATTTCTTCCTTTTTAACGAGTTCGGCGTTAGAAAAGAAAATAAAACCGCTATATTCAATTACTAATTTTTCACTACCTAAATAATCGTATTTTGCATTGAATACTTTTTCTTTTTTGAAAAGATTGAATACTACGGAAAGCACCATGCCTACCGCTATAGCAACTACCAAGTTGAAAACAACCGTCAAAATAAGAGTAGCAAGCATTACCAAAATATCCGTTAAAATATCTTTTTTGAATATTTTTACAATATTTTTTATACCGCTCATATTATAAGCAACTACTATAAGTATTGCCGCAATGGTTGGCATAGGAATATAACTTGCAAGTGGCATTAAAACTACTAACACAAGAAGTAAAACTATCGTGTGAAAGATACTTGCAAAAGGTGTTCTACCGCCGTTATTTACGTTTGCCGCCGTTCTTGCTATTGCACCCGTTGCAGGTATTCCGCCGAAAAATCCCGACGCAATATTTCCTATACCGAGACCGATAAGTTCGGTGTTGGAATTGTGTTTATCGCCTATCATTTCATCACTTACAACGCAAGATAAAAGTGATTCAATAGCCGCCAAAATTGCAATTACGAAAGCGTTTGGAATTAAACCTAACACGGTTTTAAAATCAATGCTTGGAAGTGTTACTTTCGGTAAACCTGCCGTTATCGTGTATAAATCGCCTATCGTTTTGATATTCGTAAAAGGAGTTAAAAGTACTACCACTACGCCGAATATTACCGCAACGAGTGAAGGCGGAATCATTTTTAATTTTTTAGGCCAAAGTAACATCATTGCAACGCTTACCGCACCTAAAACGAACGCCCATATATTAAAAGTGGAAATTGATTTTATTACCGCTACGAATTTATCAAGCGTTTCTACGGTTTTTAACCCGTCGTTATAAGTTATTCCGAAAAAGTCTTTTAATTGACCTATAACCAACGTTACCGCAATACCTGCCGTAAAACCTACCGTTAAAGTGTACGGTATGTATTTAATGAGTTTACCGAGTTTGAGTACGCCGAGCAAAATCAAAATACAACCTGCCATAATCGTTGCAACGGTAAGACCTTCTATTCCGTTTTTAACGACTATTCCCGCAACTATCGTGGCAAACGCAGCGGTTGGTCCTGTAATATTTACGTTACTTCCGCCGAATACCGCAGTGAAAAATCCTGCGACTACCGCCGTATAAAGTCCCTTTTCGGGAGATACGCCCGACGCTATTGCGAGTGCTATTGAAAGTGGTAATGCAATTATCGCAACTATGATACCCGATATAATATCTTTAAGAAGTTGCTTTTTGTTTCCGTTTTTTACTGCCCCTAAAATTTTTGGTTCAAAAGTTCTCATATAATTTTTTCCTTAAAATGCTTTTAGATTATACATTATATGACAAAAAAACGCAAGTGTATATATACTCTATAATATAATTTATAAAAAATAAGGAGCAAACGCTTGCTCCTTATTTTAATATTTTAATATTTCGTTAGGGAAATCTATAATATCGGTTGCCCCTGCCAAAGTTAAGTCGTTTTTAGTTCTAAAACCCCAACTAACCGCAACGCATTTTAAATTAGAATTTTTTGCCGTTTGTAAATCTACTTGCGAATCGCCTATATACAAACAGTCTTCCTTTTTAGCGTTTAATTTTTCTAAAACCGAATTGACCATGTCGGGGTTCGGTTTTTTCTTTATGCCTATAATTTCGTTTTCTCCAACGGCGTAGTCTATTAAACCTTTAAAATAAATTTCGGCTAATTCTTTTACCGCTCCGTCTCTCTTATTTGAAACGATAGAAACCGTTTTGCCCTTTTGTTTTAACTCTTTTAAAAGTTCTAAAATACCGTCGTACGGCTTTGTTAAATCGCAAATATGCTCCCCGTAATAACTCGTAAAATCTTTTAGTATTTCGTCAATTTTTTCCGAAGAAAGTTCTGCATTTTCGGGAATTGTGCGTTTTATAAGTTCCTTAAACCCGTCCCCTACCGACCTACGGCATTTATCAAGCGTTACCGTAGGAAAACCGTTCTTTTTTAGTGCGTAGTTTACCGCTCCGCATATATCGCCGAGAGTGTTTAATAAAGTTCCGTCTAAATCAAATAAATAGTGTTTATACATTTTAAATGTTCTTTGGAAGTTCGGTTATTAACCCGTCCAAATGCTCCGTATAAGTTTTTATAAAAGTGAATTTACCGTTTTCGTAGGTAAACTTTGATACCGATGCGTTTTCCGCCCAAGCGGTGTTTTGAATATTTTCAAAATTTCCGTTTTCGGAATAGCACTTTATCGCTCTTACGGGGGTGGCGTGCGTGGATATAACTACCGTTTGACTTTTGGTTTTTTCCAAAATTTTAACCGCACCCCTATAAACTCTTTCGCACAAAGTTCTAACGCTTTCCCCTTTCGTAGGTTTAGCGTTTATAAGGTCCGTACGCCAAACGGAATATTCGCTTGGGTACTTTTCCGCAATATAGTCAAAGGTTTTCCCTTCCCACTTGCCTGCACCTATTTCTTTAAAACATTTTCTTCTTTTTATTTTTAGTTTTTTAAGTTTTGACAGTGGCGTTGCCGTTTGTACGGTTCTTATAAGCGTTGAAGAATAAATTTCGTCAACCGATATATTTTCAAAAAAGTTTTTAATAAGTTCCGCTTGCTTTAAACCTGTTTTTGAAAGTTTTGCGTTTTGTTGACCTGTAAAAGTCTTTTTTACGTTGGAAAGGCTTTCGCCGTGTCTAATAAAATAAACCGTTTTCATAATGTAACTAAAAATAATCCTAAAAGTGAAGATAGTAGTGTTGGTATTCCTACAATAACTCCGTATTTAACGAAATTTTTAAACCCGAAGTCAATTTGATTTTTTTTGAGAAGATTAGTCCACATAATTCCGGCAAGCGCTCCAACGGGTGTTATAAACGCTCCGATATTTGAGCCTATTATGCTTGCGTATATTGCATTTTGATAAACTTTTCCCGATAAATTTTTAACTATTGCCGAAAAAAGCACGCTCATTGGAATATTGTTTATAACGTTTGCGGAAAGAGTTGAAATTACTCCGTATTTTAGTATCGTAGCCTTTTCCCCTAATATGCTTGTTATCTTTTCGGTTAATCCGTATTCGTCAAGTGCGTAAACTATAGTGAACATTGATAAAACAAAAGGAATAAGTTCCCAAGGTGCTCTTTTTAAACAGTTTTTTAAAACGGTAGGTTTCTCGTTTTTTATAAGTTTATATATTAAAGTTCCTATAAAAATAATCAAAGCAAAGAACACGCAAACGTACCAAATTTCTATTCCTATATACGAAGAAATCGCTATTAAAACGGTACATAAAAAGAGCACGGTTACACCGAAAATTAAAAGCGGTTTATCGTTTAGTTTTATTATTTCCACCGACTTTTCCGGTGAATATTCAAGTTGTTTTCTAAAAATTAAATATAAAACCCCAAAAGCCACCATTCCGCCCAAAAGTGAAGGGACTATCATAACCGAAAGATATTTTATAAAGTCCACTCCGTTCATTGTTGCTAAATATAAGTTAGTAGGATTACCGATAATAAGCATCATACTAAAAGTGTTTGCAGCAATGAATTCCGCCACCAAGTAGGGTATAGGATTTATTTTTGCGTTTTTACAAAAATGACAAATAAAAGGCGTAAAAGTAAGAACGACTATATCGTTTGAAGTGAAAACGGTCAAAACGGAAACTACCAAATAAAAACTTACGAACAACCTTTTTTGAGAGTTGGAAGTTTTTTGCAAAACTATTCCCGCCATATATTCAAAAAAGCCGAGTTCGTCCAAAAATACCGAAATAACCGTCATAGATATGAAAAGAGCAAGTATTTTTAACGGGTTTATCGCTCCGTTTGAAGTGAGTGCCGAAAAAAGTCCTTTAATATCTATAAGTTTCGTAACAACTAAAATTACCGCACCGATTAGTGCGATAACGTAGTATATTCCAAGTTCAAAATTTTTAATTTTAACGTACGGTTTTACTATTACCGAAGTTATTACCGAGAGTGCGGTTATTATAAATACCGCTAAAACTGCATACATTTTTTATTTAGTCACTTCCGTTTCCTGCGTGTAAGGTATTTGTGGGCGTTTTTGTTTGATTTCGTTAATAAAATCTTCAAACCACTCGCTATTTATTGCTATTAAAAAGTAGGTTTCGTCCTTAAAAGTAAGTTCCAAACGCTTTTTATTTACTATAAATTTGATTTCGGTAACTTCGTCAAAAGATACCGTATTTTTAACAAGCCCCCACCTTAAAACAATTTCTTTTTCCGTAACGGTATAGTAGGAATTAAAATAAGCGGGAACGGCAAGAACGAAGTATGCGATAGGAAGTATTATCGCAAATGAGAGTGACGCCCAGTCCATAGCCGAAAGTTGCACGTTTTGACTTACGTTTTTAAAATATCTAATAACGTTAAGCGTTCCGCAAGCAATAGCCACCAAACCGCCGACTAAAAGCAATATTTTTACTAATAAGGGAAAATTGTATTTATATTTTTTCATAACTATATTTTACACTTTTTATTATAACTTGTAAAGTAAAAGCACAACTTCAAAAAACTTGACTAATTTTGCTAAATTTTATATATTTTATATATGAGTATTTTGGAAATTCGCAACTTAACGCACCGCTATGACGACAAGTATCTTTTTAACAATGCGTCCGTATCAATTAACAACGGCGAACATATAGGTATAGTCGGTTTAAACGGAGCGGGTAAAACTACTTTTATAAACATTATTGCAGGCAAACTTTCGCAAGACGGCGGAGAAGTTTTACGCTCGCAAAGTGCAAGATGGGGCTACCTTGACCAACACGCAGATATTGACCGTTCTTTAACGGTTATGGAATATCTTCACCACGCTTTTGACTATCTTTTTGAAATGAACGCAAAACTTGAAAAACTTTACGAAAGTATGGGTACGGTTGAAGACCCCGACGAACTTGAAAAGTTAATAAACAAATCGTCCCGTATGCAAGAAGAACTTGACAACGCCGGTTTTTACGATTTAGATTCAAAAATAAAAAAGGTTGCAGGCGGTTTAGGTGTAAACAATTTCGGCTACGATACGCTTATTTCACGTTTATCGGGTGGCGAAAGAGCAAAACTTATGCTTTCAAAACTTTTGCTTGAAGAAGTTGACGTTATGCTTTTGGACGAACCGACTAACTTTTTAGATATTGAACACGTTGCGTGGCTTAAAAAATATTTATCTTCTTACAAAAAGACTTTTATGGTTATTTCGCACGATACCGACTTTTTGGACGAAGTTTGCAAATTCATAGTAAACATTGAAAACGGAAATATTAAAAAATATTCCGGCAACTACTCTCAATTTTCCGTTCAAAGAGAAATGAACGCCAAACAATACGAAGAAGATTACAACCGCCAACAAGCCGAAATTAAGCGTATGAAAGACTACATTGATAAAAACAAGGCTCGTGCGGCTACGGCAGGTATGGCAAATTCACGCAAGAAAATGCTTGATAAAATTGAAGTTATGCAAAAGCCCGTTACCGTGTTAGATGCCGTTTTCCGTTTCCCCTACACTCCCGTTATAAGTAAAGATTTCTTTATTGTAAAAGATTTGGAAGTAGGGTACGATAAAACTTTAATTCCGCCTATAAATATTCATATGTCAAGTACCGATAAACTTTGGATTCGTGGTACGAACGGCGTAGGAAAAACCACCTTTATTAAAACGATAACACGCAAAATTCCCGCAAAAAGCGGTTCGTTTTCCTTTCATATAGCGTCAAAAATTGCAGTGCTTAACCAAGAACTTGATTTTGAAAATCCTAACATGTCGGCAATGCAATATTTTAACGAAAATTTCCCGAGAGCAAATATTAAAGTTCAAAGGGAAGAACTTGCGAAAGTAGGGTTAAAAGGAAAACTTGCAACCCGTGCAATTTCCGATATGAGCGGTGGCGAACAAGTAAGAACTAAACTTTCCGTTCTTTGCAACACAACTTCAAATATTCTTATTTTAGACGAACCTACAAACCATTTGGACGTTCGTGCAAAAGACGCTCTTAAAAAGGCGTTACAAGAATACGAAGGGGCTATAATTTTAGTTAGCCACGAACAAGAATTCGCAAAAGATATTTGCAATATTATTTTTGACGCAAAACCCGTATAGTATAAGGAGAAAAGTATGACTAAAAGAGAAGTCGGAGAAAATTATTTTCACATAGGCTACAACTGTTCGCAAGCCGTTGTTTTAGCGTTTAAAGAAGAACTTAATTTAGACGAAACGACCTTACTTAAAATAGCATCGTCTTTCGGCGGTGGTATGGCACGTATGAGAGAAGTTTGCGGAACGGTTAGCGGTATGCTTATAGTTTTAGGTTTACTTCAAGGCTACACCGAACCGAATAACAATCAAGTTAAAATGGCTTACTACGAAAAAGTTAGAACTTTAATGGAAACTTTTAAAGAAAAAAACGGCTCGTATATTTGCAAAGAACTTTTAAACTACGCAAAAGAGCGTGGCGAAAAATCCGAAAACGGACACCTTCACTCCTGCAAACTTTTAGTTGGCGACGCTTGTGAAATTTTAGAAAATTATCTTAAAAAATAGTATAAAAATAATCAAGGCTATGGAACGATAACCGTTCCATAGCCTTATTTTTTACTTTATTAGCCTTTCAAAAAGTTTTTCTGCATATTTTGATTTTACCGAACTTTCGTTAAGTTCAAAAAAGAGTTCTCTTTGAGATACGGGCGTTTCTATCTTAATAAGTTTAACGTTTTTGTTATTTATCTTTCCCCAAGAATATTCCGGCCAAAACGCTATTCCGCTACCCGTACTTATTATGTTTTGTACTGCGTTCGGGGAATCGCTTTCAAAAAGAATTTGCGGTGTAAAACCTGCACAAGCACAAAGTTTATCGCATATCGTTCTAAACATACGTGAACCCGATAACATTACAAATCTTTCGTTTTTTAAATCACTTAAATTCACTTTATCATTTTCGCCGTATTTACTTCCGCTTGGCACTGCCAAATATATTGTTTCTTCTTTAACGCACCTTTTAAGCGGTTTACCGTTTAACGATTCAATACTGTTAGTATAAACGGTTATATCCGAATCGGAGCGGAGTTCGTTTTGCTCTAAATCAATTATTACTTCGGGGTTTTCTTCCCTAAACTTAACTATTCGGTTTATAACGTAAGTTGACGCCGCTAATATGTTTATTTTTACCGTGTTTTTTAAATTCGTTTGCAGTTTTTCTATTCCGCTTTTAATTCCGTCAAATTGCGGTAAAATTCTGTCTAATTCTTCTTTTAAAAATTTTCCGCTATCCGTTAAATAAATTTTTCTACCGTTTTTATAAAAAAGTTTAACGTTTAATTCACTTTCAAGTGATTTTATCGCTTGCGATAGTGCCGGCTGTGCTATATTCAATTTTTCGGCAGATTTGGTAACGTGCCCCGACACTGCCACTTCATAAAAATACTTTAATTTTGCTATTTCCATAATTCATAAGTTTTTGTTATTGATTTCATAATAATTATATATTTTTCTTTTTGATTTGTCAAGAGTATAATAAAGGTGTAATTTAAAGGAGAACAAAAATATGCAATCTGCTTGTGAACTAATTATGCTTATTTGTTTTGGACTTTCTTGGCCGATATCGGTTTATAAAAGTTTAAAAACAAAATCTACCAAAGGAAAAAGTGCCATATTTATTATTGCCATAATAATAGGATACGTTGCGGGAATAACCGGTAAGTTAGTTAGCGGTAATATAACCTACGTTTTAATTTTTTATTGCATTAATCTTATTATCGTTACTTTTGACTTGGTTATTTATTTTATAAATTATACAAACGAAAAAGGTGGTAAAATATAATATGAAAGAAGAAATAACTAAAAAAATTGAATACTACGACATTATTAACGACATTTGTTTAAAGAACGAAATAGTAATTTTCGGTTCAACTAAAATGGCAAACTTCCCTTTTTACGAACTTATAAACAGGTCCAACTTAAACCAAGCAATTTACAACAGAAGTATTGACGGTTTAACTATTAACGACGCCTATTCGGTTATAGAAAATTGCGTTATAAACTTATCGCCTAAAAAAGTATTTATTTCTCTTGGAGAAAACGACGAACTTAACGAAAACGATTTTATAACTTATAAAAAGATAATAAATTTGATATTGCTAAAAGTTAAGAATGTTAACGTTTACGTTCTGTCGTTAACGGAAAAAAGCGAAAAAGAAAAGGAATTTAACCAAAAATTAAAAACTTTAAAAAACGATAAAACTGTAAAATTTATTGATATAAATTGCGTAGCGGAAAACGATAAAAATTACATAAA
>JAZRVG010000077.1:0-32934 GCA_045599025.1 Christensenellaceae bacterium
AACTCTATTAGCAAAATGCTAAATTTATTATTAAAAGGAGTTATTTTATGGAACTTTATGGAAGTAAAACGTTTGAAAATTTAAAAAAGGCTTTCGTTACCGAGTGTACTGCAAGAACTCGTTACGAATTTGTTGAGTACGGCGAAAGATTTAAAGGCTACGAAGGTTTAGCCGAAATCGTTGATAAAATTGCTTATCAAGAATTTAACCACGCCCGTATGCTTTACACCTATATTCAAAAGGTGGCAAAAGGTAATATTACGGGGGAAAAGGTTAACGTTTCGTTGCCTTTTAGACAAAAATGGGATATGCTTGATAACCTTATTTTAACCGCCGAAGACGAAGAACACGAAGCAAAATTTTATATCTCTGCGTCAAAAGTTGCCGAAAAGGAAGGCTTTAAAGATATTAGCCTTTTATTTAAACAAATTGCAAACGTAGAGCGTAAGCATAAAAAAATATTCACTTACCTTTATCAAAAATTAAAGGACGGCTCTTTGTATAAATCTAATACCGAAAAGAAGTGGATTTGCCCTGCTTGCGGTTATGAAGAGTCCGGTGAACAAGCCTTTGAAAAATGTCCGCTTTGCGAAGCCAAAAGAGAAACGGTACGCATAGTTTTACCGAGTTATTTAACCATTTAATATGAAGAAATCAAGTAAAAAAATCAAGGTACTTTCCGATAAAGATTACGAAAATTACGTTAAAAGTTTGGTGGGTGCGGAGTGCGTTTCCGTTGCCGACGCAAGCGTTGATAATAAAGAATAACCCTACGCCAAAAGCAAAAAATACGCTTTTGGCGTTGTTTTTTGCCTTTTTTTGATAAAAAAGAGTAGTTTTATATATAAATATATAAAAACAAGTAGCATTTTAAAAAAAAGTATGTTAAAATAAAAAAGTATATGATAAATCTATCATTAAGGAGTTTTTTATGCAAAACATAGTTGCTATAAAAGAATTGTATAAAACCGCAGAAAGTTTAAGCGGTAAAACTGTAACCGTTGCAGGTTGGGCAAAAACTATTCGTGACAGTAAGGCGTTCGGCTTTATTGAACTTAACGACGGAACTTCATTTAAGAGCGTTCAAGTAGTTTTTGAAAGAGAAAAAGTATCTAATTACGATGAAATTGCAAAACAAAACGTAGGCTCGGCTTTAATAGTTAAAGGCACGGTAATTTACACGCCCGACGCTAAACAACCGTTTGAAATCAATGCTAACGAAATTACGGTAGAAGGTTCTTCTACTCCCGATTATCCTTTACAAAAGAAACGTCACTCTTTTGAATATTTAAGAGAAATTGCATATCTCCGTCCACGTACAAACACTTTTAACGCAGTGTTCAAAATAAGAAGTGAAGCGGCATTTGCAATTCATAACTTCTTCAACTCAAACGGTTTCGTTTACGTTCACACTCCGCTTATTACGGGTAGTGACTGCGAAGGTGCGGGTGCTATGTTCCAAGTAACTACTTTGGACCTTCAAAACGTTCCTAAAAAAGACGGACAAGTTGATTATAAGCAAGACTTTTTTGAAAAGCCTGCTAGTTTAACGGTTTCCGGTCAACTTTCCGCCGAAGCGTATGCTATGGCTTTCGGTAAAGTATATACTTTCGGCCCTACTTTTAGAGCAGAGCGTTCAAACACCGTTCGTCACGCAGCGGAATTTTGGATGATAGAGCCCGAAATGGCGTTTGCCGACCTTGCCGACGATATGGATTGTGCCGAACAAATGGTTAAAGCGGTTATCTCTCACGTTATGAAAACTTGTAAGGACGAACTTGAATTCTTAAACAAATTCGTTGATACGGGACTTTTGGAAAGACTTAACAACGTCGTTTCAAGCGACTTTGTAAGACTTCCTTATACCGAAGCAATCAAAATTTTAGAGCCTATCAAAGATAAGTTTGAATTCCCTGTTTACTGGGGTTGCGACCTTCAATCGGAACACGAAAGATACATTACCGAACAAGTGTTCAAAAAGCCGGTATTCTTAACCGATTACCCGAAGGAAATTAAAGCCTTCTACATGCGTTTGAACGACGATGGTAAAACGGTTGCGGCAGCCGACCTTTTAGTTCCCGGAATAGGCGAACTCGTAGGTGGTTCTCAACGTGAAGAGCGTGAAGAAGTTTTAGTAAACCGTATGAAAGAATTAGGCTTAAAACAAGAAGATTACGACTGGTATATCAATCTCCGTAAATACGGCGGAACGAAACACGCAGGTTTCGGTTTGGGTTTTGAACGTATGATTATGTACTTAACGGGTATAGCAAATATTCGTGACGTAATACCTTTCCCGAGAACCGTTTCAAACCTTGAATATTAAAATAAAAAAGGAATAAACTTATGAAAATTTTATTAGACGCTTTTGGTGGGGACAATTCTCCCGAAGAAATCATTAAAGGTGCCGTAAATTACGTAGCAAACGGTGGAAAGTCCGAAATTGCTCTCGTAGGCAAACAAGAAATTATTGAAAAAATTATTAAAGATAACGGTTATTCCACTAAAAATTTATCAATAATCAATGCGGACGAAGTTATCACTTGCGAAGAATCTCCTACCGAAGCATTTAGAAAAAAACCTAATTCTTCCATTTGCGTTGCTCTTGATAATTTAAAAAATAACCCCGAAGAATACGGAGCGTTCGTTTCGGCAGGTTCAACGGGTGCAATTTTAACTGCAAGCATTTTTAAAGCAGGAAGAATTAAAGGCGTTTCCCGTCCCGCTCTCGGTGCGTTAATGCCTACAACCGACGAAAATAAATGGTGTATGTTTATGGACTGCGGTGCAAATGCCGATTGTAAACCTATAAACCTTATTCACTTCGCTATTATGGCGGACGTTTATATGAGAAGGGTTGAAGGGGTTGAAAATCCGAGAATAGGTCTTTTGTCTAACGGCGTTGAAGATAAAAAGGGCAACGAACTTGTTCATAACGTTTTACCCGTTTTAAAATCTTTAAGCGGAATCAACTTTATAGGCAACGTTGAAGCAAGAGATATTATTTCCGGTTTATGCGATATAGTTATTACCGACGGGTTTAGCGGAAACGTAGCACTCAAATCAATAGAAGGTGCGGTAAACGCTCTCGTAACTATTTTAGTTAAGAATATAAAAGCATCTAAAAAAGCAAGCATAGGTTATAAATTCTTCTTAAAGGACGCATTTAAAAAGACTATGAAATCGCTTGACTACAATTCTCGTAGCGGTGCGGTATTTTTAGGTGTAAACGGAGTAGTTTGCAAGGCTCACGGTTCTTCAAAAGCCCCTGCAATTACGGCAAGTTTATATCAAGCGGAAGAAGCGGTTAAAAACGATATAACCGCCGAAATAGCCGAAAGACTTAACACGGAAGAAGTTAAGTCAATAAAATTTGAATAATAATATGGTTTTTCTTTTAACCGAGGCACAAAGTAAGATAGGTTACGAGTTCAAAAACGTTGATATTTTAAGACAATGTTTTACGCACCCGTCTTACACGAACGAGCATAAACAAGAAAAAGACTATGAAAGACTTGAATTTTTGGGAGATAGCGTATTAGGGTTTATCGTTGCCGACTATCTTTTTAAAACCAAAAGTGAAAGCGAAGGGGACATGACGGAAGACAAAAAGAACACCGTTTCCAAATACCCCTTATCAAAAGCCACCGAAAAGTTGGGAATTGCTAATTTTTTGCTTACGGGCGGTAATTTTCAAATGACCGATAGCGTAAGAGAAAATTTATTTGAGGCAATAGTAGGCGGAATTTATTTAGACGGGGGAATTGCTCCTGCTAAAAATTTCGTTTATAAGAATTTGTTAAGTGAAAAATTCGCCGAAAAACCGATAGTTAAAGACTTTAAAAGTCTTCTTAACGAATATTCTTCAAAGCGTAAATTAGGAATTCCGCATTACAAAACGGTAGGCAAAACGGGTAAAGACAATGCGCCCGTATTTAAAATTCAACTTGAATTAAACGGTGAAATTATCGCCGAATCAACAGGGGCAAGTAAGAAAATAGCCGAACAAAAATGTGCGGAACAAGCCCTTGAAAAATTAAAAAATAAAAAAAGACGGTAACAAAATGCTTAATTTTGAAAGAATTGAACTTTTCGGTTTTAAATCTTTTGCCGATAAAGTAAAAATTGAATTATTAGACGGTATTACTGCAATAGTTGGTCCTAACGGTTGCGGTAAATCAAACGTTGCGGACGCTATTAAATGGGTTTTGGGCGAGCAATCGGCTAAAACTTTGCGTGGTAGTTCTATGCAAGACGTTATTTTTAACGGTACGCAAGCAAGAAAGTCATTATCTTATTGCGAAGTTTCCCTTGTTTTCAATAACGTGGACGGAGAAAACACTACCAAACTTTTCCCGAATTTAGAGTATTCCGAAGTAGTTTTCACACGTAAACTTTTTAGAAGTGGCGACAGTGAATATTACATAAACAGACAACCTTGCCGTATGAAAGATATTATTGACGCTCTTCACGAATGTGGCGTTAGTAAGGACGGTTATACTATCATAAGTCAAGGTAAAGTGTCGGAAATTTTATCTTCCAAACCGGAAGACAGGCGTTCTATCTTTGAAGAAGCGGTTGGTATAGCAAAAACCAAGCGTGACAGAAAAGAAACTATCAATAAACTTAACAGAACTAACGACAATATTATGCGTGTTGACGATATTTTAACCGAACGTCAACGTCCGCTTGAAAGTTTAAGAAAGCAATCGGAAGCAACCCGTGCGTTTAGGTCGTTTAGCGAACAGTTAAAACACCACGAAGTAAACGCTTATATCTATAAGTACGAAAACGCAAGCGGTGCAAGAAAGAAAATTCAAGATAAAATTCAAGGTTTAGACGAACAGTTGCAACTCCGTCGTAAAGAACTTGAAGAAACTATTCATAATTACGATTTTAACCAACGTGAAATCAACGGCGTTGATAACGAAATGAAGGAACTTAACGATAAAATTTTGGAAAGTTCCGTTGCAATGGAAAAGCAATCGGGCGACGCCAAACTTTTCAACGAAAAAATTTCTTTCTTCCGTTCCAACAACGAGCGTTCTTTAAGCGCAATAAATAACGGAAACAATAAAATATCCGACAACGAAAAAGCGGTTGCAAAAAAGAAAAAATATTCCGTATATCTTAATAAAGAAATTGACGAATTAAACTCAAAAGCACAGATTTTATCTAAAAAAATAAACGATTTGTCAATGGAAATCAACAGCGGAGAAGACGCCGCTCAATCCGCTCAAAACGACGTTATCAAAAGCGTTGAATCGTTGGTTGATATAAAGAAAAATCTTGCGTCCTTAACGAGTGAAAAATCTTTAATTTCCGAACAACAAAAGGGTATTTTAGAAAAGGTAAACGGGTTAGTTGACAGGTACGAGGCCTTAAATACCGACAAGCAAAATAAGGTTAAAGAACTTGAAGAAGTTAAAAAAGAATATTCAAAAGCCCAAGAAGAAATAAAAGACAAAACGCAAGATATTTCGGCTACGAACGAGTTTATTTCAAAAATAACTAACAACATTACCGAAGTAAACACCCGTTTAATTAGAAACGAAGCACAATTAAAAGCAAAGCAAGACGTTAAAAATTCTTTGGACGGCTACAATTATGCGGTAAAGAGCATAATCAAAGCGTCAAGAGATAATTTGGAAATATCAAAAAGGTTTAAAGGAACTGTTGCAAGCGTAATTTCTACCGATAAAAAGTACGAAAACGCAATTAACACTTCTATCGGCGGAGCAATGCAAAACGTTATTACCGATAGCGACGTTGACGCTAAATACCTTATTGAATTTTTAAAGAGAAACAGTTTAGGAAGGGCAACTTTCTTACCTGTTAAAACCATTAAAACCCGTATAAACGGCAACGAAATAAAACTTGCCTTGCGTGAAAGGGGTGCGGTAGGATTAGCAACCGACCTTGTAAAATACGACGTTTATTACGAAAATATCGTTTCTTACCTTTTAGGCGGAACGCTTATCGTTGAAAATATGGACAGTGCGATAAGTATTTCTCACAAATTTCCGTATTCGTTTAAAATAGTAACGCTTGACGGCGACCTTATTTCTCAAACGGGTTCGCTTACGGGCGGTGCGGTTGACGGTAATTCAAAAGTAAATCTTTTAGCGGTTGACAGGGTTATAGCCGATTATACCGAGGCGGTAGCCAAAGACAAAGCCGAACTTGAAAGATTAACTTCTTCCCGTTTGAGATTTACTACTCAAATTAACGCACAAACGGAAGAACTTAACGAATTAAAACAAAAGTGTACCGACCTTAAACAAGCGGAAGTTAAACTTAACGAACAAATTGAAAGTCTTAACAATTTCCTTGTTTCCGTAGAAAAAGATATTGACGCAAATAAGGACGAAATTGCGGTAATTACCGCCCGTTTAGACCAAATTCAAACGGAATATACGGGTTATGCCGAAGGCGACGAAAAACTTCAAAAAGAAAAGCAAGACGCTTCTAATAAACAACAAGAAAACCGTGAAAAGTTTAGCGAACTCCGTAAACAGCGTGACGATATGCTTGCGGAAAATACAGAAGTTTTATCTAAAATTTCTTCGCTCCGTGCGGAAATTTCTTCTACCGAAAACGACGTTCAAAGAATTTTGGACGAAAACGAAGAAATTAAGGCTCAAAACGTTCACGAAAGCGAACTTATTGAGAAAAACGAACAAATTATCAAGTCTTTACTTTTAGAAGTTGAAAAGGTTGCTTTATCAAAAGAAGATCAAGAAAAACTTAACGCAATGCGTGAAAAACTCAAAATGAGCGACGAACGCAAAGCCAAACTCAACGCTCTTTCCGACGAGTACAACTTACGCCGTGGAGCACTTCAAGAAGATATTGATAAATTAACGAGCAAGAGAGCACAAGAAGATATTGAGTACGCTAAAATTGACAGCGACCTTGAATATATGTCGCAAAACTTGTTTGAAGAGTATCAATTAACTTACGAAACGTGCTTATCTCTCCGTGACGAAAACTACGATATTTCAATGAGTAGGCAAGATATTGCCACCTTAAAACGTAAAATTTCTCAATTAGGAGCGGTAAACCCGAACGCTATTGAAGAATACGCCGAACAAGCCAAAGAGTACGAAGAACTTCTTGCTCAACGTGACGATTTGGTTAAGGCTCAAGAAGATTTACAACACGTTATAAGCGATTTAACGAAAGAAATGACTCTTACCTTTGACGAAGGGTTTAAGACTATAAAATCTAACTTTACAAAGATATTCAAAGAACTTTTCGGTGGCGGTACTGCCGACCTTGTAGTAGAAGAAAGTCTTACGGGCGATCCGCTTGACGCAGGCATAGAAATAGTTGCAGAACCACCGGGAAAGAAACTTCAAAAAATCTCTCTTTTGTCTGGTGGTGAAATGTCGCTTACGGCTATTGCAATATTGTTCTCAATATTGCGTTTACGCCCGATGCCGTTCTGCGTACTTGACGAAATAGAAGCAGCACTTGACGATGCGAACGTACAACGTTTTGCCAACTATTTGAAAAACTTCTCAAAAGAAACGCAATTCATTTGTATAACGCACAAAAAGGTTACTATGGAAAATTCCGACGGCTTGTTCGGTGTAACGATGCCGGAAAAGGGTGTTTCAAGCATAGTTTCCGTAAAACTTTCGGATATGAACGAAAAAGGTGAACTTAAAAACTAATGGGTGTTTTTTCAAAATTAGTACAATCTCTTAAAAATACGAGAGAAAAAATATCATCAACTTTTGCAAGAGTATTTTCAATAGACCGTATAGGCGAAGAATTTTACGACGAACTTTTAGACGCACTTGTTTCCGCCGACGTTTCGGTTAGTTTAGCCATGGAAATAGTTGACGATTTGCGTGATAAAATGATAGACGGAAGCGTCAAAGACAAAGAGCAAGTAAAAACCGCACTAAAAGAAGTTTTGTTTGAAAAAATAAATTATGCCGAACCGCTTGAATACGAGTATCCGCTCGTTTTAATGGTGGTAGGTGTAAACGGTGTGGGTAAAACTACTTCTATCGGAAAACTTGCAAAATATTTTAAAAATCAAGGTAAAAGCGTAACGATAGTTGCAGGCGATACGTTTAGAGCCGCCGCAAGTGAACAATTAACCGTTTGGGCGGAGAGAGCGGACGTTAGAATAATAAAACACGCCGAAGGTGCAGACCCGTCGGCGGTAGTATTTGACGCTATCTCTTCTCAAAAGGCTAAAAATACCGACGTATTGATTATAGATACGGCAGGAAGACTTCAAGTAAAAGCCAACCTTATGGAAGAACTTAAAAAAATGGGTAGGGTTGTTGGTAGAGAGTTTCCCGACGCCGATTTTAAAAAACTTATCGTTTTAGATGCAACTACGGGGCAAAATGCCTTGTCGCAAGTTGATATATTTGACGAAACGGTAGGGCTTGACGGTGTAATTTTAACCAAACTTGACGGAACGGCAAAAGGCGGTTTTATTATTTCGCTTTGTGCCGAAAAGCAAATACCCGTTGCGTTCGTAGGTGTTGGAGAACAAATAGACGATTTAACTTCGTTTGACGAAGAAGAATTTATCAACGCATTATTTTAAAAACGTATAGAAAAAACAGTTGCAATTTTGCAACTGTTTTTAATTTATATTTGATTAAGTAGTTGATTATATTCTTTTTTTATTTTTTCGGCATTTTTAATAAAGCGAAACGTAACGTTGTTACGGTTAGCACCTTGAAAAATTAAGTCTGCATAATTAAATATTTTGCCCCAAAAAGTATAAACTACCGTAGCGTTTTCAATTTTATTTAAAGGCATTTCGTTTGTGCAAGTAGATATCCAACCGTATTTTTCTACAACTCTTTTATCGGTTATAACATAATCGGTTGTGGCGTATCTAATTGTAGCCTTAATTGCCTTAAAAGTGGGAATAAGTAAAAGCCAAAAAAATAAAATTCCCCAAATCCATTTTAAAACCAAAAATAACGGATTTTTTTTGGGGTGAAGTAAAATTTTTTCGTTAGACGAAATTACTTTTTTTTCTAAATAACTCATAATTTTTTCCTTAAACGTTAATAATATTTATATACATTATATGGAACATTTTGTTCCGTGTCAAGCATTTTGGAACAAAATGTTCTAACATAATGTTATGAAGAATAAATTTTCCGAACAGTTACGAGCATTGAGAATAGAGCAAAACATACCAAGAGTAGAGTTAGCAAAGAAGTTAAACGTGTCCGTTAGGTTGATTTCGTTTTGGGAAAACGGTCAAAGGGAGTGTAGTTTTGATACTTTAATTGAAATTGCCGATTTTTTTGACGTGTCCGTTGATTATTTGCTTGGAAGAAAAGATTTTTAGTATGATAATATGAAAAAACAGTTGCAATTTTGCAACTGTTTTTTAATAAAATAACTGTCAAGGTTTTTTACTTGATAAAGCAAAAATGCTTGACAGATGTAAAAAATAATATTATAATCTTATCGTAAGGATTTAAGTATGCAAAAAGATTTAAGTTTTTCGGAATTATATGACGAATATAAAAGTTTACTTACGGAAAATCAAGCGGAAATATTCAATTTATATTATTTGTGCGATTTGTCGTTAGGGGAAATTGCCGAAATCAAGAATATTTCACGTCAAGGCGTAAGCGATACTCTTTCAAAAACACGTGAACTTTTAAAAAATTACGAGCATAACCTTAAATTACTTGAAAAAAAACGCAATTTGTCGGCTTTGGCAAATTCTCTTACGAACGGAGAAATTAAAACGGAACTTTTGAAAATAATAGGAGATTTATAATGGCAAATCTTTTTGACGGATTAAGCGAAAAACTCAATCATATTTTTTCAAAACTTACTAAAAAAGGCAAACTTACCGAACTTGAAATAAAACAAGCAATGCGTGAAGTTAGAATTGCCCTTTTAGAGGCGGACGTTAACTTGTTCGTTGCAAAGGACTTCGTTCAAAAGGTTTCGGAAAAGGCGGTAGGGCAAGAAGTTTTAAAAAGTTTAAGCCCCGCACAACAAGTTATTAAAATAGTAGCGGACGAACTTACCGAACTTATGGGTTCAACAAACTCAAAACTTTTGGTTGCCGACAATTTACCTACTGTTATAATGATGTGCGGTTTGCAAGGTGCAGGTAAAACTACTTTGTCCGGCAAACTTGCTCTTTCTCTTAAAAAACAAGGCAAAAAACCTTTACTCGTAGCGTGTGACGTATATCGTCCGGCAGCCGTTTCTCAACTTAAAGTAGTTGGAAAACAAGCGGAAGTTGAAGTGTACGACGAAGGTCAAGGCAAACCCGTAAAAATAGCCGAAAACGGCGTAAATTACGCTAAAAAGTTCGGTTTTGATACCGTTATTATTGATACGGCAGGTCGTCTTCACATAGACGAAGACTTAATGCAAGAACTTATAGATATTAACGAAAAAGTTCACGCAACCGAAATTTTACTTACCGTTGACTCAATGACGGGGCAAGACGCAGTAAACGTTGCCAAAACGTTTGACGAAAAGTTGCCTTTAACGGGCGTAGTTTTAACCAAACTTGACGGCGATACCCGTGGCGGTGCTTGTTTATCGGTTAAAGCGGTAACGGGTAAACCTATTAAATTTGCAAGCGTAGGCGAAAAACTTACCGATTTAGAGCCTTTCTTCCCCGACCGTATGGCAAAGCGTATTTTAGGTATGGGGGACGTAATGTCACTCATAGAAAAGGCACAACAAGCCGTTTCGGAAGAAGACGTTAAAAGAATTGAAAAGAACATTAGAGAAAATTCCTTTACTTTGGAAGATTATTTAGAGCAGTTTTCTATGATGAAAAAAATGGGTAGTATGCAAGATATTTTAGGTATGCTCCCACAAAATATGGGTTTCGGCAAGCAAATGAAAGGCTTAAAAGACGCCGAAATTGACGAAAAGAAAATTGAAAGAACGAAGGCGATAATACTTTCAATGACAAAGCGTGAAAGAAAAGACCCGTCAATACTTAACTATTCAAGAAAACAACGTATAGCAAGCGGTAGCGGAACTTCTATTCAAGAAATAAACCAATTATTAAAACAGTTTGAGCAAACTAAAATGCTTATGAAACAGTTAAAAAACGGCAAAAAACGTATGCCGTTTATGTAAAAAGATATAAAATAAATTATTATTTAACGGAGGATATTTATTATGGCAGTTAAAATGAGATTAACAAGACTTGGCGATAAGGACAACGCTTTATACAGAATAGTAGTTGTTGACGCAAGAGTTGCAAGAGACGGTGCTTACCTTGAAAAAATCGGTCACTACAACCCGAACGTAAATCCCGCAGAAGTTGTTATTGACGTTGAAAAGGCTAAAAAGTGGATTGCTAACGGTGCTCAACCTACCGAAACAGTTAAAAACTTGCTTGTTAAAGCAGGCGTAATTGAAAAACCCGCTAAACTTTCGCCTTCTAAAACTAACCCAAAGAACAAGAAGAAATAATAAGGAGTAGCCATGCTTGAACTTATTAAGTACATTGTAAACAGTTTTGCCGATAAAAAAGACGATGTTCAATATATCGTTGATGAAAAAGGCGATATCGTTAACGTAACTATCGTTTTAGATGAAAGCGATATGGGTAAAGTAATAGGTCGTCAAGGTAAACTTGCAAAAGCACTCCGCACGATTGTTCGTTCGGCAAGTGCGAAAGAACACAAAAAATACAACATAGAAATAAAGGAAAAGGGAGAAATTTAATAAAATTTCTCTCTATTTATTATGGAAAAACTTGAAGTGTTCCAAACTTTAAAACCGCAAGGAATTAAAGGGGAATTGAAAGTAAAAATTCTTGCCGACGATTTTAGTTCCGTAAAGGGTATAAAAACTCTTTTCGGAACGGACGGTAAGACTTATACGGTAAATTACATAAAGGACGTTACGGGCGGTTTTGCCTTTTTAAGTCTTAACGAAGTTAAGGACAGAAATATGGCGGAAACTATGCGTGGCGTTGATTTTTCGTGCGAAAAAAAAGATATAAAAAAGAGTAAAAATTCGCATTTTATCGTAGATTTAATAGGATTAAAAGTTTATAAAGGAAAGGAAGAATTTGCCACCGTAAAGAACGTTATAACGGGTGGTAACGTTGATATGTTTGAGATTTTAACGCTTGAAAACAAAACGGCGTATTTTCCGCACCTTAAAAAATTAAATCCGATAGTTGACCTTGAAAAAGGAACTTTAACGGTAGACGAAACGGAACTTGAAGGGGTAATTTTCTATGAAAGTTGATATTTTAACGCTTTTCCCCGAAATGTTTGCTCCGCTTAACGAGAGCATTATAGGAAGGGCGAAAAACGCAGGCAAAATAGAAATAAACGTTCACGATATCCGTTTATATTCAAAGGACAAGCATAAAAATTGCGACGATTATCCTTTTGGTGGCGGTGCAGGTATGGTAATGACTCCGCAACCGATAGCCGACGCTATTTTGGCAATAGACCCGAATCACGAATACCGTAGAATTTTTATGTCGCCAAAAGGCGAAACCTTTTCGCAAAAAAGGGTGCAAGAACTCATTTCTTACGAAAAAATAATACTTCTTTGCGGACACTACGAAGGTGTTGACCAAAGGGTTATAGACAAATTTATTGACGAGGAAATTTCAATAGGCGATTACGTTTTAACGGGTGGGGAACTTCCTGCTATGGTCGTAACCGACTGTTTGGCGAGATACGTTGACGGAGTTATAAGCGAAGGTTCTCTTCAAGAAGAATCTTTTTCGGAAGGGCTTTTAGAGTATCCGCAATATACACGCCCGCAAGAATTTATGGGTGAAAAAGTTCCCGATATACTTTTATCGGGTAATCACGGGGAAATTGATAAATGGAGAAAAGAGCAATCACTCTTAATTACCAAAGAAAAACGCCCCGATTTAATAAACAAAAAGTAAAAGTTAGGTAGGTTTATGCAAAAACTTCAATGGTTTCCGGGGCATATGACGAAAGCCCTACGAATGATAGAAACTGAACAAAAATTATGCGATGCGATTATTTACGTTCTTGATGCAAGAGCACCTTTTGCTTGCACTAATTTTAAACTTGACGAAATTTTTAAGCAAAAACCTGTAATTTACGCTTTAAATAAAAGCGATTTAGTTGAAGAAAAAGACCTTTTAACCGTTATAAAAACTTTTGAAAAACAAGGTAAAAAAGCGGTTGCGGTAGTTGGAACGAGTGATAAATCGGCAAAAATTTTATATAATGCCGTAATTGATGCTTTAAAACCTTTAAAAGAAAGATATAAATTAAAAGGTATAAACAAGCCTTTTAGAGTAATGTTTGCAGGAATACCTAACACGGGCAAATCAACTCTAATAAATTTACTTTCGGGCGGAAAGAAAACGAGAACGGGCGATAAAGCAGGCGTTACGAGAGATAAACAATGGATAAAAATAAAAGAACTTGAACTTTTAGATACCCCGGGAACTACTCCGCCGAGTTTTGACAGTCAAAAGAACGCAGAATATTTGGCTTATATAGGCAGTATTAACGACGATATTTTAGATTTTATAGAACTTTCGTGCGATTTAATAGGCTTTTTGCGTGAAAAATATTCGGGAAAACTTGAAGAAGTTTACAAAATTTCCACCGAAGAAAAAACTAATTACGAAGTATTTTTAGAAATAGGCAAAGCCCGTGGAGCGTTTAAAAAGGGTGGAGAAATTGACGAAGACAAAACTTCAAAACTCATTATAAACGATTTTAGAAAACAAAAATTAGGTAAAATAATCTTATTATGACAGAGCCCGTAGATAAACTTTATTACGAAAAAATTGAACTTGAAAATGGTGCAAAATACATTGCGGGAATAGACGAAGTTGGCCGTGGTCCGCTTGCTGGCCCGGTTGTATGTTCGGCGGTAATAATGCCACTTGACGATATTATTGAGGGAATTGACGACAGTAAAAAAGTTTCCAAAAAGAAACGTGAACTTTTATATAATAAAATTATAGAAAAGGCGGTTTCTTATTCGGTAGCAAGGGTAGAACACGACGAAATTGACGAGATAAATATTCTTAACGCCACTAAAAAATGTATGCAAAAGGCTATTGAAAATTTGTCGGTTAAACCCGACGTTGTGTTAATTGACGCAGTTAAATTAGATATACCCGTTAAAACTGTTTCCATAATAAAGGGCGACGCAAAAAGTTATTCAATAGGTGCGGCGTCAATAGTTGCGAAAGTCACACGTGACAGAATTATGGAAGAATACGCAAAAATTTATCCCGAGTACGGTTTTGAACAAAACAGCGGTTACGGAACTAAAAAACACATAGACGCTATAAAGGAGTTTGGACCTTGCCAAATACACAGAAAAACTTTTATAAAAAACTTTTTGGACTAAAAGGGGAATTGAAAGCCGTTGATTTTTTAAAAGCAAACGGCTTTAATATTATAGAAAAAAACTATAAAACCAAGTTTGGCGAGGCGGACGTTATTTGCGAGCAAAACGGCGAACTTTACTTCGTAGAAGTAAAAACCCGTTCAAATACGGATTTTGGAACTCCTGCCGATGCGGTAAATTACAAAAAACAAGAAAAATACAAAAAGATAGCACTTTACTATATAACGGTAAATAATTTACAAAACGTAAACGTTAATTTTTCGGTTATAGAGATTTTAAACGACAATATAAATTTTATAAAGGAAGCATTTTAAATGAATTTAGCGGTATCGTCGCCGTCGGGGCTTGAAAGCGTTGTTAAGCGTGAGATATACAATTTAATAGGTGTTGACGCACCGTCAATAAACGGAAGGCTTTATTTTGAAGGCGATATTCAAACGGTTGCTAAAATCAATTTGTATTCACGAACCGCAAGTAGAGTTTATATCGTTATAGGCGGTTTTAAGGCTCAAACTTTTGACGAACTTTTTTCGGGAATAGAAAATCTTGATTTTGAAACTTACGTATCAAAAAACGGAGTAATTGCCGTTCACGGAACAACGGTTGAAAGTAAACTTATGGCAGTTTCCGCTTGTTCTTCAATTATAAAAAAAGCAATTTGCAAAAGGCTTGAAAATTATTATAATTCTACTCTTAACGAGAGCGGAGAAAGGTATAAAATAGAGTACGTTGTGAGGCACGACTATTGTACGATATATCTTGATACTTCGGGTGAAGGTTTGCATAAAAGAGGTTACAGAAAAGAACTTATAGGCGACGCTCCTTTAAAAGAAAACGTTGCTTCGGCAATTTTAACCCTTTCCGTGTGGAACAAAAATAAACCGCTTGCCGATTTGTTTTGCGGTTCGGGAACTATTCCTATTGAGGCAGGACTAATTGCAAAAAATATTCCTTCGGGGCTATATAGAGATTTTGACTTTTTGCATTTTAAGAATTTTAACACCGATTTTTATAAAGAAATGGTAGAAAATGCTAAACTTCAAATAGATAATAACGCTAAACCTATAATTTACGCCTATGATATTGACGAAAAGCAGTTAAATATTGCCAAAAAGCACGCAAAGGACGCAGGCGTTTTAGATATTATCAATTTTGAAGTAAAAGATATGAGAGAATTTTCTTCTTCGTTAGAGTACGGCGTTATAGTGTCAAATCCACCTTACGGAGAAAGGCTTTTAACAAGGCAAGAGATAGTTAAACTTTATAGAGATTACGGAAAAGTTTACGGTAATTTAAAAAACTGGTCGGCATACACGCTAACCACCGTTAGCGATTTTGAAAGGCTTTTCAATAAAAAGGCAGATAAAAAGCGTAAAATTTATAACGGAAAATTAGAGTGTTTTTTGTATCAAGTATTAGGGGCAAAACCGCCGAAAATAATTAAATAATGTAATAAAATATTTTTTTAGTGGCGTAAAAACAGTTGCTAAATATCTTTTTGTATGCTATAATATCGTAGATATTTTGTGTGAATAATCAAAATATTATATAAATAAATAGACTTCGGGCGTTCCGCTTGTTTTTCTTTTCAATGAACGTTACGTAATTATGGAGGATTAAGTCATGACAATAATTGAACAAATCAACAATGAAAACATTAACAAAGAAGTTCCAAAATTTAACGTTGGTGATACCGTTAGAGTATCCGTTAAGGTTATTGAAGGAACGAGAGAAAGAATTCAAGCATACGAAGGTATCGTAATTGCTAAACGTGGTGGCGGAATTAGTGAAACTTTCACTGTAAGACGTATTAGTTTCGGTGTTGGCGTTGAAAGAACTTTCCCTGTTCAATCACCAAAGGTTGCAGATATTAAAGTTGTTAAGAAAGGTCAAGTAAGACGTGCAAAACTTTACTATTTAAGAAACTTAACCGGTAAGGCTGCAAAAGTTAAAGAAGTTCTTTAATAAAAAAATAAAATTCACCACTTTTCGTGGTGAATTTTTAATTATGGGGGTATTATGAGTATTAGTGAAATAGAAAAATTATTATTTGAAAATCAAGATTTAACTTACCGTGAATTTCAAGCAAAATTAACTCCAACGGTAGATATTAGTCAAATGATAGGGGTTAGAACGCCTATTTTACGCCAAATAGCAAAAACCGTTTACAAAAGTGGAGAGTACGAAGATTTTTTGAACGAATTACCGCATAAGTATTACGACGAGTATAATCTTCACGGGTTTATAATTTCGGAACTTAAAGATTATGATAAAACGGTTGATTATTTAGAAAAGTTTTTACCGTACGTTAACAACTGGGCAACTTGCGACCTTTTAAGTCCTAAATGCTTTAAGAAAAACAAAGATAAATTAAAAATTCAAATTGATAAATATCTTTCTTCCGATAAGCCTTTTACTATCCGTTTCGGTATTGAAATGATTATGTCGCATTTCTTGGACGAAGATTTTGATAAAGAATTTTTAGAAACGGTTTCCAAAATAAGAAGTGAAGAATACTACGTTAATATGATGATAGCGTGGTATTTTGCAACGGCACTTGCAAAACAGTATGATAAAAGCGTTGTTTATTTGGAAAATAAAGTTTTAGATAAATGGACGCATAATAAAACCATACAAAAAGCGATAGAAAGTTACAGAATAACCGACGAGCAAAAAGAATATTTAAGAAGTTTAAAATATTAAAAAATTCCGCTAAAAGCGGAATTTTTTTTAACCGAATATTTTGTTTAAAGTTTTCGTTTTTGAAAGAATAATCGCTCCGATTAAACATATAATCATATCGGGGAAAACGTATAATACGTTATAAATAGCCGATGCCGAAAGTGCGTCTAAAAATGCAACGTCGGGGTAGTAGAACAAACCCGATAAAGTGTGAGATATAAATCTTACAACAAAAATCAATACTATTCCAATAAAAAGAGATAAAGTTTCGTTTTTGATAATCTTTTTAAATAAAGGGGCTAAACAAATACTTGCAAAAGCAAAAATATAATCTAAAAAGAAGGATGCAACGTTTAAAACGTAAGGCGATTCAATAAATTGTAAAAGGCCGTAAATAACGCCTATAAACAAGCCTTTAATCGTTCCAAAGTAGTAAGCAAATAAAATTATCGGTAGCATAGAGAAAAATGTTATACTACCACCGTTTGCTCCTATTTTAATTTTCATTACCGATAAAACAAATGAAAGAGCAATACTCATAGCACCGAGCGTCAATTCTTTCGTATTGAATTTTTTAGTTTTAAAAGCAAGCATAATAATTATTAAAGCGAAAACCACTATCGTTATTATAAAAATTGTTTTTAAAACGTTTGCCGAATCTTCGGAGCGTTCTTCCGTTAAAAAAGACCAAAAAGAAAGTAAATTAAGCATAAAAAAACCTCTTGCAAAAACATTAAGCAAAAGGGTAGACTATACGTGCAAAAAATTGCTATATTCTCCCCGTCAAATATTACTTTGTTAGGTTCAAAGGGTATAATCTCAGCCTTGAAAATCAAAGCACCCCTGCTTGAAAATATTTTAATATTATTATCTTTAAATGTCAAGTAGTTGTTGCAAAAGAAGAATAAAAGTGTTAAAATATTACTATGAAATACGATTTTTTTGCATATTTGAACAGATTAAAATACATTAAACGTTGGTCTTTAATGCGTTCGCAAGTAGAAGAAAACGTTTCCGAACACACCGAACAAGTTTCGGTAATTACGCACCTTTTGGCAACCGTTAAAAACGTATATTTCGGCGGAAAAGTTGACGTTTTAAAAGCAGTTTTATACGCACAGTATCACGAAACGGGGGAAGTTATTACGGGAGATTTGCCAACTCCTATTAAATACTTTAATAAGGAAATAAACTCCGCATATAAAGATATAGAAAAAAAATCTGCGGAAAAACTTTTAAAAACTCTTCCCAAAGAACTTTTAGAAGAATACGAAAAATACGTTTTACCCGACGAAACTTCCGAAGAATACCAAATAATGAAATGTGCCGACAGGATATCGGCGTATATCAAATGCGTAGAAGAAGTTAAAGCGGGGAATAACGAATTTTTAAAAGCAAAAGAAAGCATTTACCAAGATATTGTAAAAAGCGATAGGGAAGAAGTTAAATTCTTTATTGAAAACGTTTTGCCTAAATATTCGCTTTCTTTGGACGAACTTGAATAAAAAGGAGAATTTTAATGTTAACCATTACGAACTTAACAAAAAATTACGGAGATAAAAAAGCGGTTGATAATTTATCGCTTACTATATTAGACGGGGAAATTTACGGCTTTATCGGTCATAACGGAGCAGGTAAAAGCACCACTTTAAAAAGCGTTGTGGGAATACTCAATTTTGACGAAGGCGAAATTTTAATAGACGGAGTTAGTATAAAAAACGATCCTATTACTTGCAAAAAAAATATAGCCTACATACCAGATAATCCCGATTTGTACGAATTTATGACGGGTAATCAATACTTAAACTTCGTTAGCGATATTTTTTCGGTTAGCGTAGATAAAAGAAAGGAAATAATCAAAAACTTATCGGAAACTTTTGAAATAGCAAACGATTTAAACGAACCTATTTCTTCGTATTCTCACGGTATGAAACAAAAACTTGCCATAATTTCTGCATGGGTGCATAATCCTAAACTTATAATAATGGACGAACCTTTCGTTGGTTTAGACCCGAAAGCGTCGCATATATTAAAGGAAATGATGCGTGAAAAGTGTAATGAAGGCGGAGCGATTTTCTTCTCTACGCACGTTTTGGAAGTTGCTGAAAAACTTTGCGATAAAGTTGCTATTATAAAGGGTGGTAAACTTGTAAAACAAGGCACTATGGAAGAAGTTAAGGGCGACGAGAGTTTGGAAGACGTGTTCCTTGATTTGGAGAAATAATAATGTTAAAAGTATTGTTAAAAAAGCAGTTTTACGAATGCTTTAAAGGTTATTTCGTTAATCAAAAAACAAATCAAAAACGTTCAAAAGGCTCAATGATAGCGTTATTTTCTTTATTTGCCTTTTTAATGCTTTTCTTATGTGCTATCTTTTTCGGTCTTGCTTATTCTTTTGCCGTAACCATATTAAATATAGGAATAGACTGGTTTTACTTTTCGTTAATGGGTCTTATGGCGTTACTTTTAGGAGTGTTCGGCAGTGTGTTTAACACTTACGCAACGCTTTATCTTGCAAAAGATAACGATTTGCTTTTATCAATGCCGATACCGCCTTCGGTAATATTAACAACAAGAATTTCACTTGTTTACGGGTTAAGTTTGCTTTATTCTTCACTCGTTTGGCTACCTACCGTTGTTTGTTATTTTATTTTTGCAAAATTAACGTTGTTATCGGTAATTTTTAGCGTTCTTTTAACCTTTATAATACCTTTGTTTATAACGTTTATAACTTGCGTGTTAGGTTATTTGGTAGCAATAATTGCATCTAAGGCAAAGAAAAAATCGTTGGTAACAGTTATAATTTCGTTATTGTTTTTTGCCGTTTACTACATATTTTGTTTTAAATCTTCCGAAATATTTTCAAGTATAATAGAAAATGCCGAAAGCGTTAGTAACGGTTTTAAAACTTACGGCAATATCGTATATTTACTTGGAACTTCGGCAAGCGGAAACGCTTTAAGTATGCTTTGTTTTACGGCTATAACGGTAGCGTTGTTTGCTCTTTGTTTCTTAATTTTATCTAAAACGTTTATCAAAACGGTAACACGCTCTACGGGTAGTAAAAAATCTAATACGGCAAAAAAAGTTGAAGTTAAAAATAAAACTGTTTTTCAAGCCCTTTTAGGTAGAGAGTTTAAAAGATTTTTATCAAGTGCAACTTATCTACTAAATACGGGAATAGGCTTGTTCATTATGCTTGCGGTAGCGGTAATTATTGCTATTAAAGGTAATTCTATTAACGAATTTATTACCCTTATTCAAAACGAAGACCCGAATTTAATGGGGTTAGTTGCTATATTCCCTTTATTTTTAGTAGGGTTTATAGGCGGTATGAACGTAATTTCAACGCCGTCCGTATCGTTGGAGGGTAAAAATCTTTGGATTTTAAGAACTATGCCCGTATCGGGAACGCAAATTTTAAAAGCAAAATATTACTTGCATTATATTGTAACGGGTGCTTTTTCGGTTGTTAGTTGCTTAATTATGAATATCGTTTTAAAAAGCAGTGTTACGGTTATTATATTAGAACTTTTAATTTGCTTGAACATATCTTCGTTTACCGGACTTTTCGGGTTAGTTTTAGGCGTTAAAAAACCTAACTTTAACTGGACTAACGAGGCGTACCCGATAAAGCAAAGTATGAATATTTTAGTTAGTATGCTAATAAATATTTTGTACGTTTTAGTTATAACCGTTCCGTACGTAATTTTAACGGTAGTAGTTGATTCTATATACGTAAACGTTTCCTTTGCCGAAACCTATTTGATTATGGCTTTCGTTGTAACTACCGTTTGTAACGGGTTTATTAAAAAATGGTTATATACGACGGGTGGAGAGTTGTTTGATAACTTTTAAAGTAAATAGAAAATGCGTAGAGAAATCTACGCATTTTTTTAATTTTACCTTAAAAAAGTTAAGGTTTTTACTTATCAAATTTACCAAGATTTGTAACCGTTTTTTCAAAAATAACGTTTTCGGCATACTTTTCGGCAACCTTAATATCTTCGTCCGTTTTGCAAGTCCAACAAATAGTTCTAAAATGTTTTAAGCGTTTTCCATAGTAAGATAAATCTTCAACTCTAACGTTCAAAAAATCAAATTTTAGGTAAAGTCTATACATAAGTTGGTGCATTAAAAAATTATTAAATTTGGAAGTTAAAGGGGAATATTCCCTTGTCGTTAAAATGCCGAGAGTAAATTCTTTTGCAAGTTTTCCTACGTTTTTAACCATACTCGGGTTAAAACTTTGAACGGCAAATTTCCCTTTATAGTTTTTAAGCAAATTTACGGCAATTTCTTCAAGACCTTTTCTTTTTTGGCTTTTAAGTTCTACCATAAGCGGTACTTTTCCGTCCACTAACTTTAAAACTTCTTCAAAAGTTAAAATTTCAAATTCTTTTCCGTTAGGGCGTAATTTTTTAACTTCTTCAATCGTTAAATCTCTAATATCTCTGTCAACACCGCAAACACGCAATAAATTATCGTCGTGATAGCAAACGGCAACGTTATCAACGGTAAGTTGAACGTCAAGTTCAATAGGGTAGCCGAGTTCTATTGACTTTAAGTAGGCAGGGGCGGTATTTTCGGGATTTTCGTAATCGTAGTAGCCCCTATGAGTTATCGGTTTGTTAAAAATCCATAAATTTTCGTTTAAATTCATACTTTCACCTTGCGTATATTATAACACTTTTTTAAAATGATTTCAAGCGCTTGTAATTTTCGCATAAATAAAGTATAATAAAATATAAAGTATATTTAGGTAGAATTATGTCAATTCAAACAAAAAACAACGTTAGAAATTTTTGCATTATCGCACACATAGACCACGGAAAATCAACGCTTGCCGACCGCCTTATTGAAAAGACGGGTCAAGTTGCCGAGCGTGATATGGAAGAACAACTTTTAGACTCTATGGATTTAGAGCGTGAGCGTGGTATTACTATAAAATTAACTCCCGTAAGAATGCTTTACAAAGCAAAGGACGGCAACGAGTATATTTTCAATCTTATAGATACCCCGGGGCACGTTGACTTTACCTACGAAGTTTCCCGTAGTTTAAAGGCTTGTGAAGGAGCAATTTTGATAGTTGACGCATCTCAAGGTATTCAAGCGCAAACTCTTGCGAACGTTTATTTGGCACTTGATAACAATCTTGAAATTATGCCCGTCATTAACAAAATAGACCTTCCTTCCGCAGACCCCGACGGCGTTGGAAAAGAGATAGAAGACGTTATCGGGCTTGACGGCTCTAACGCTCCCAGAATTTCCGCAAAAGTAGGGCTTAACATTGAAGAAGTTTTGGAAAGAATAGTTACCGATATTCCCGCACCGACGGGTGATGACGACGCTCCTTTGAGAGCACTTATTTTTGACAGTTATTACGATAACTTTAAGGGCGTTATTTTATTCGTAAGAATAGTTGACGGCACGGTAAAAGCAGGCACAAAAATTAAAACCTTTATGTCGGACAAGACTTTTGACGTAGTTGAAGTTGGAACTTTCAATCCCGAACTTCGCACCAAGTCGGCTTTGTATTCGGGCGAAGTAGGTTATATATCAGCGTCAATTAAATCAATTAGCGATATAGAAGTAGGCGACACCGTTTACGATATTGAAAACCCTGCAAGCACTCCGCTTGACGGATACAAAAAAGTTCAACCGGTAGTGTTTAGCGGTATCTATCCGCTTGACGGCTCTAAATTTTTGGACTTGAAAGAGGCACTTTTAAAACTTAAATTAAACGATGCGTCTTTAACTTTTGAACCGGACACTTCAACGGCACTCGGTTTCGGTTTCCGTTGCGGATTTTTAGGGCTTTTGCATATGGAAATTATAGAAGAAAGGCTTGAAAGAGAATTCGGGCTTGATATAATTACCACCGCACCTTCCGTTTCGTATATCGTTCATAAAACGAACGGAGAAGTTTTAACGGTAGAAAACCCCACGAAATTACCGCCCGTAGTTGAAATTGACTACATTGAAGAACCGGTAATAAAAGCAAACATATTCACGCCTCCCGAATACGTCGGTGCGATTATGGAACTTTGCCAAGAAAAAAGGTGTACTTTTGAAGATATGTCTTACATTGACGCAAAGCGTGTAAAAATGAACTATATTTTACCCCTTAACGAAGTCGTTTTTGACTTTTTTGACGGGCTTAAATCAAGAACACGTGGTTATGCGTCGTTTGACTACGAACTTGCTGAGTATAGAAAATCAGACCTATGCAAACTTGATATTTTATTGAACGGAGAAATGTGCGATGCACTTTCAATAATCGTTCATAAAGAAAAGGCGTACGCTCGTGGTAGGGCGATGGCGGAAAAGTTAAAGGAAGTAATTCCACGCCAAATGTTTGAAATTCCTATTCAAGCGTCGGTAGGCGGAAAGGTTATCGCACGTGAAACGGTTAAGGCACTCCGTAAAGACGTTTTGGCTAAATGTTACGGCGGTGATATTACGAGAAAGAAGAAACTTCTTGAAAAGCAAAAGGAAGGAAAGAAGAAAATGCGTAAACTCGGCACGGTTGAAATTCCGTCCGAAGCGTTTACTTCAATTTTGAAAATAGATAGCGATAATTAGGAGATTTTATGGCAGGAATATACGTTCACATACCTTTTTGCAAGTCAAAGTGTACTTATTGCGACTTTGCGTCGTTTCCAAAGGAAATAGGCAAGCAAGAAGCGTATTTTGCGTGTTTGTATAAAGAGTTAAAGTACAGGGCGAACGAACTAAAAGGTCAAACGGTAAACACTGTATATTTCGGTGGCGGAACGCCGAGTTTCGTTGAACCGAAGTACATTTACGGTGCGTTAAAGCAAATTTTTACTCAATTTAAAGTTGATAAAAACGCCGAAATTACTTTGGAAGTAAACCCCGGAACGATTGACGAAAATAAACTAAAAATTTATAAAAATGCAGGAATAAACCGTTTTAGCGTAGGACTTCAATCGGCGAACGACGAAACTTTAAGGGTAATAAACCGCATACATAACGTTGAAGATTTTAAAAAAGCAATGGTTTTATTAAAAGATTTCAACACTTCGGTTGACGTTATGATAGGTCTTCCCGAAGAAAATTATAAGGACATTAAAAACAGTATTGATTTGGCAACTTCTTTTGAAAACGTTAAACATATTTCTCTTTACGCTTTAAAAGCGGAAGAAGGAACGCCAATGTTCACAAAATATTTAAACGGAGAACTTTTAAGCGACGACGAAGTTGCGGAAATTTACGAAAAATCGGTAGACTACTTAAAAACTCTCGGTTTCAACCGCTACGAGGTATCTAATTTTTGCAAAGAGAATTATTATTCACGCCATAACAAAAATTACTGGGAGCGTGGCGAATATTTAGGCGTAGGAGTCGGTGCGTCTTCGTTTACGGAAAACAAGCGTAGAACCAACACCGAAAGTATAGACGAATACGTTAAACTTATTTTAAACAATTTAACGGCTTTCGTGTTTACCGAAGAAGTTGAAGAAAGCGACGCAAAGGGCGAATTTGCTATGCTTGCTTTGAGAACTACGGACGGCGTATCGTTTGAAAAGTATAAAAAATCGTTCAATTCGGACTTTTTAAAAGACTTTGAAGATGCAATAAAAAATAATAAAAATTATCTCGAAATAACAAAAAACGGTTTAAGAATTAAGAACGAATACTTATACGTTCAAAATTCAATTTTGGTAGATTTTATTAACTAAAAAGGAAATTATGAAAGAGTTTGTTCATTTACATTTGCACACCGAATATTCAATATTAGACGGTATGGCAAGGATAAAAACGGTAGTTAAAAGAGCGAAATCGTACGGTATGCCTGCAATCGCAATGACCGACCACGGCAATATGTACGGTGCGGTTGGCTTTTTTGACGAATGTACAAAACAAGGAATAAAACCCATATTCGGTACGGAGTTTTACGTTTGCGACGATTTAACGCAAAGGGGTAAAATTAAAACCGACGATGCGGAAGGTGGCTACAAAGACCGTAGGCACCTTGTTTTGCTTGTAAAGAACGAACAAGGCTATAAAAATATATGTTTGCTTAACGCCATAGCGTTTAGAGACGGCTACTATTATAAACCCCGTGTTGATTTAAAAACGGTTAAAGAACACAGTGAGGGCTTAATATGTTTATCGGCGTGTTTAGGCGGAGATATTCCGCAAGCAATATTGCGTGGCGATTATAAAAAAGCCGAAGAATTAGTAGTATTTTTCAAAGAAACGTTTGGCGAAGACTTTTATTTGGAACTTCAAAATCACGGACTTGAAGAACAAGTAATAGTAAACGCTCAATTAAAAGCCTACGCTAAAAAATACGGCATAAAAACGGTAGCAACCAACGACGTTCACTACGTAAACAGGGACGACGCCGAAACGCAAGACGTTTTAATGTGCGTTCAAACGGGCGTAAATATAGATACCGAAAACCGTATGAAAATGCCTTGCGACGAGTTCTATCTTAAAACTTACGACGAAATGGCAGAGGCTTTTCCTAACGATTTAGACGCTTTGGAAACAACGTTAGAGATAGCAAACAAGTGTAATTTCGGTTTCGTTTACGGGCATTATATGTTTCCGCATTACGTTCCCGAAACGGGCGAAACGCCTATTGCGTTTATCCGTAGGCTAATTGACGAAGGAATTAAACTCAAATACGGCGAAGAAACGAAAGAAATTCGTGACCGTATAGAAATGGAACTCGGAGTTATACAAAAGCAAGGTTTCATTGAATATTATTTGATAGTTTGGGACTACATTAACGCCGCAAGAAATATGGGCATATCGGTAGGACCGGGGCGTGGTAGCGGTGCAGGTTCAATAGTTGCGTACCTTATAAATATTACGGACATTGACCCCCTTAAATACGACTTGTACTTTGAAAGATTTTTAAACAGCGAACGTGTTTCCGCACCCGATTTTGACGTTGACTTTGAAGATTCCCGTAGGCAAGAAGTTATAGAATACGTAAGAAGAAAATACGGCTACGATACCGTTGCAAAAATAGTAACTTTCGGCACGATGGCGGCAAAGAACGCTATAAAGGACGTAGGTAGGGTGTTGCACGTTGCTTACGCAGATACCGATAAGGTTACAAAAGCAATTCCCGGTAAAATCGTAAAAAACGGTAGAACGTTAGATATTACAAGACCTAATATTTTGCAAAAAGTATTCGGTTTTTACGAGCCGTCCGAAAAGGAAATTAAAGACGGTATAACCGATTATTCCGTTCCCGAACTCGTTGAAATGTATAACGAAAGTGCCGAAATCAAGAAAGTAGTTGATATTGCTATGAAACTTGAAGACGCACCCCGTCAATCTTCAACGCACGCTTGCGGTGTAATTATAGGTGCGGATATATTAGATAGGCACATGCCACTTGCCCGTAACGGCGAAGATATTACCACTCAATACACGGGCGTAGAACTTGAACATTTAGGTTTCTTAAAAATGGACTTTTTAGGCTTGCGAAACTTAAGTGATATCAAAATGTGTATTGAATACGTAAAACAAAATTACGGTAAAGAAATATCTTTCCACCGCCACGGCTACGACGACCAAAAAGTTTACGAACTTATATCGTCGGGTAACACTACGGCAATATTCCAAATTGAAAGCAGTGGATTTAAGGACTTCTTGTCAAGGCTTAAACCTACTTGTTTGGAAGATATAGTCGCAGCCGTTTCCCTTTATAGACCGGGACCTATGGACTCAATAGGGAAGTTCATAGATTACAAACACAATCCCGAAAGAATTAAATACGCACACCCGCTTTTAGAGCCTATTTTAAAACAAACTTACGGTTGTATAGTTTACCAAGAGCAAGTTATGAAAATAGTTCAAGAGTTGGCAGGTTATACTCTCGGTCAAGCCGATATGGTAAGGCGTATGATGGGTAAAAAGAAAGTTGCCGAAATGGAAAAAGAGCAAGTAACTTTCATTAACGGTAAACCCGAAAGCGTTGACGACCACGGAAAAGTAAGCAGAGCGATAGACGGTTGCTTAAAACGTGGAGTTCCCGAAGACGTTGCAAAGCAAGTTTGGAACGAAATGAAGGACTTTGCAAAATACGCATTTAATAAATCGCACGCAGCGGCTTATTCTCTCGTAACTTATCAAACGGCTTACTTAAAATGCTACTACGAACCCGAATTTTTAACGGCGGTTTTAAACAACCGTATAACCAACATTAAGGAAATTACCAACTACGTTTCGTACGCAAAAGACGAAAAAATTCCCGTTTTGCAACCCGATATTAACGAAAGTATGACGGAATTTTCGGTAAAGGACGGTAAAATCCGTTTCGGTTTGGCGGCGGTAAAGGGCGTAGGTATTGCGGTTATTGACGATATAATCAAAGAGAGAAACGAACACGGCAAATTCACTTCGTTTGAAGATTTTGCTATGAGAACTGTTAAATATATCAACAAGCGTTTGGTGGAAAACCTTATATATGCGGGAGCGTTTGACTGTTTCGGCGTGTATAGGTCACGCTTAATAGCCGTTTACGGGGAAATTTTAGATAAAGCACAGTATTTGCAAAATCAAAAAGACAGCCAACAATTAAACATTTTCGCAATGTTTGAAGAGCCCGAAAAAATAGAAGTTACCTATCCGCTTTTAAACGAATATGATAACAAAACCAAATTAGGTTACGAAAAGAGCGTTGCGGGCGTTTACGTAACGGGGCATCCGTTATCCGGCTACGAACACGAACTTAAAAAGTTTGGTTTTTCCACGGCAAAACTCATAAATAAAGATATAGACGAAGACGGAAACGAAGTCTATACCGACGTTTCGGACGGTTTGAGCGTTGAGTTCGGTTGTATGATAACCGCAACCAAAAACTTAACCACAAAGCAAGGTCAAAATATGTGCATATTAACAGTTGAAGATTTGTACGGCGGTTTAGAGTGTGCGGTGTTCCCGAAAGTATATCAAAAAGTCAAAAACTTTATTGAGTTGGACGGAGTAGTTAAAATTAAAGGTAAGTTGCAAATTCGTGACGGAAGGGACGCAAGCGTTATAGTAGAAGACGTTTCGCCTTTCAACGCCGTTCAAGCGGAAGTTAAAAAAGAGCCTACCGAAAAGAAAAAGCGTGACTATCTTAAAATTACTACCGATAGCGACGAAGTTATAGAAGAAATAAAAGAAATTTTAAGCGGATACCCCGGTGATATTCCCGTATATATAGTAAAAAACGGTCAAGCGTACAAAATGTCGCAAAACGTAAGAAAGTGTAACGGCATAATCGTAGAACTTATAGGAATATTAGACGAAAAAGACTTTATTTTTTCTTAAAAAATAAAAAAAGAGTAGTAAAATAATTTACTTTAATAAAACAATTTAGTATAATTTTATAGGAATAAAAACTTTAAAAAGGAGTTTAAGATGAAAAAAGTTGCAATATTAACAAGTGGTGGCGACGCACCCGGAATGAACGCTTGCGTTAGAGCGTGCGTAAGATACGCTATTTATAACGGTTTTGAAGTTTACGGAGTAGAAAGAGGCTACGTTGGTCTTTTGGAAGAAAACGGAATTAAAGAACTCAATTCACGTTCCGTAGCAGATATTATTCACCGTGGCGGTACGGTTTTAAAAACCGCAAGATGCGTAGAATTTAAGGACCCCGAAGTAGTTAAAAAGGCTGCTCAAAACCTTAAAGACAAGGGCATTGAAAACTTAATAGTTATCGGTGGTGACGGTTCGTTTAGGGGAGCAAAAGATTTAAGCGACCTTGGCGGAATTAACGTTGTAGGAATTCCCGGAACTATTGATAACGATTTAGCATACACCGATTTTACTCTCGGTTTTGATACGGCAGTAAATACCGTTATTTCGGCTATCAACAATTTGCGTGATACCATGACTTCTCACGACAGAGTTTTCCTTTTGGAAGTAATGGGAAGAAACTGCGGTGATATAGCGGTTTATGCGTCTATCGCCGGTGGTGCAGAACACTGTTTAGTTCCCGAAGTTCCTTTCAAAATTGAAGAAGTTGCACAATCTATTATCAACGCACAAAAACGTGGTAAAATGTCTAATATGATTATTTGTGCCGAAGGCGTTGTTAATAAGGACGAAATTTGTGATAAAATCAAACAACTTACGGGTATCGGCGTAAAAATGACAACGCTTGGTCACGTTCAACGTGGTGGTTCTCCAACGGTTACCGACCGTGTTCTTGCCGCTAAAATGGCAGTTAAGGCAGTTGACGTTATTAAAGAAGGCAAAACGAATAGAGTTGTAGGTATTAAAAACAACGTTATCAACGATATGGGCATAACCGAAGCACTTTCTATGCCGAGAACTTTCAATAAAGAACTTTACGAAATAGCACATATTCTTGCTCTTTAATAATAAAAAAGTTCGTCATTTTCACGTTTAAGAAGAACGAAAGGGGTTTATAATGAAGAATTTAGTCGGTGCGTGTGTATTTGCACAGTCGGGCGGACCTACGTCCGTAATAAACGCAAGTGCAGCGGGAGTATTCATAGAGGCGTTAAAGCAAAAAAATATTACCGCCGTTTACGGTTCGTTATACGGAATTAAGGGCGTTTTGGAAGAAAATTTAATTGATATTTCAAAAGAAGACGAAAGCGAACTTATGCTTTTGAAAAACACGCCGTCTTCCGCACTCGGCTCGGTTAGATATAAACTCAAAGATTATAAAGTTGACGATACCGACTATAAAAGAATAGTTGAAGTGTTCAAAAAATACAACGTGCGTTATTTTTTCTATAACGGCGGAAACGATAGTATGGACACTTGCAACAAAATTTCAAAATTTATCAAAAAATCGGGTTGGGAGTGTAACGTTATAGGCGTTCCCAAAACCATTGATAACGACTTAAACGGAACGGACCATTGCCCCGGATTTGCATCGGCGGCAAGGTATATTGCAACCACTTTAAGAGAACTTGCTCTTGACGTTAAAGTTTACGATATTCCGTCCATTTGCGTAGTTGAAACAATGGGAAGAAACGCAGGTTGGATAACAGCGTCGGCAGTTTTGTCGGGCGTTGCCGATTTGATTTACTTACCCGAAGTCGTTTTTGATACCGAAAAATTTATTAAAGACGTAAAATCGGTTTGCGATAAAAATAAAGGACAATGCATAGTAGTAGTAAGTGAAGGCGTTCACGATAAAAACGGAAAACTTATTTGTGAACAAGCGTCCTTAACCGACCAGTTCGGGCATACTCAACTTGGCGGAATAGCGTCTATTTTAGCAAATCTTATAAAGAAGGAATTAGGTTATAAGGTTAGGGGAATAGAACTTTCGTTAATGCAAAGGTGTGCAAGCCATGTAGCGTCAAAAACGGATATAGAAGAAAGTTTTAACGCAGGTAAACAAGCGGTTAAGTCGGCAGTTAAAGGCTCAACCGATAAAATGGTAGTATTTAAGCGTGATAAAGATAAGAACGGCAACTATAAATGTAAGTACAGTTTAGTTAATTTAAGCGTTGCGGCTAACGCCGAAAAGACCGTTCCTATTGAGTGGATAACGAATAACGGAACTAATCTTTCAAAAGAATTTATTGATTACGCTTTACCACTTATTCAAGGGGACAACAAAGTACCTTACGAAAACGGCTTACCGAGATATGCAAAACTCAAAAAAATAAAAGTTGAATTATAACAAAAACCGCACTTCAATGTGCAAGTTTTAAGTGAATAAAAAATCCGCAACAATTTATGTTGCGGTTTTTTTATTTATCCTTTTTGTTTATATTTTTCTTTTTTGCGTAATAAGACGCTATTGCTTGTTTTTGTTTTTTTCTTGCTTCCGGACTTTTTGCCTTTACAAAAGGACTTTTCTTTTTTTCTTTATTAAAAAACATTTTTATTATTCCTCCACGCTTAATGTATTTTCAAAATCGCAATCTTCTACATATTTTTGTAACAAATCTATCAATTTTTCGCTTGGATTATATTTTAATTTTATGGTATAAATATCTTGTAAGTTACATAAAGGAACAGTTTTTATTTTTTTGTCTTTAAAATCGTATATAACGCAATAATTTATCTGATCACATGTATAACCATAATAGCAATCGTACGCAAACGCTCTATGTCTCTCATTTGTTTCACTATTTCTAAAATGTAATACTCTTTGAGTAAGGCAAGCCTCGCTAAATATGTCCAATTCTCTATCGAATACAAGCATTTCTCTCTTATACTGAGGAAGTCTGGAATACTCGTTTAATAATCCACGAATATAAACTGATAATTCTTGAGCGGTTATAAGCATTTCGCTTGTTTCAATTTCGTCAAATACATAAAGATTTTCTTTTGACGGTCTTATCCAAATATCTTCGTCTAAAAAATTTAGTTCAAGGTCGTTGAAATACACTCTATCAATGACGGTATTTACCGCATTGTAAATATTTTCGCTATCAGTTCTATTATATTCGTTTTTTAATATATTTTCAATTTCGTTTCGCCTTGCTTTTCTAACTTCTACAAGAGTTGGTATAAGTTTATTGAGTAAGGCATTTTTATTTGCTTTATTGTTTTTGGTAAATCCAAAACACAAAGCATCGTTTTCAAGAATATTACCAACAAAAGATGAAATTTTTACTTTGATTTTATCTGTCATAAAATAACTCCTCTTACATTATTATACAACTTGTCTACTCAAAAATCAACAAAATACTATAATATACCTATATATTGTCTACCCTAAAACGCAAAACAGTGTAGACACAATTTTGTTGAAACGCAACACTGTTTGGTTGTATAATATAGTTGCAATGTAAAAAGTACCGTCATCTTGACAAAAACAAAAGGAGGTGATAGAATATGAGTATAATTGGATTTTTATTAAAACCTAAAAAAGAAATGGCGAAAAAGAATACAAAACATCTTCGAATGGGTAAATGCGAGATTACTTCTCATGCTCAAAATAGAGTCGTACAAACAGATAAAAATTTAAGAAAGACTGATATGATTTCAAATTTGTTTGGCTGTTCAAAAAACTCGAATACGTATAAACATAAAGATGGTACGATGCAATATGATCGCTTAAATCAAAAAAATAGAACAATAACTTATATCACAGCAAAGAATCATCGTGTAAAAACTATTCGTAAATATCACAAAAAAAATGAGAACAAAGAAATAATAAAATTTAACAGTAGGTGAGTAAAATGTTTAGGAAAAAAGAAAAATGCGTATATGTAAAATTAAGCGATAAGGCAGTCGGCTTTATTAAAACCGTTGTCGTACCTGAATTAAATTTGACACACCCCATAACGAATATGGATATTTGTAAGATCGAGAGTTGGATTTACGAATTGGAAGATCTGCAATACAATGAAGACGGTGACGTTATAAAGTTGGATGACGCCCTGAAAGAAAAGATTTCAAACGCTCAAGATTTATTGGCGGAATTGTCGTCTATTTGGAACGGGGACGATACGTTAGAAGATTTGGACGATTTGAATAAACGATTAGGGCGGATTTAATGTTTTAATCGAAATTCAAGAAAATAAATACACCGCGTTGTATAATAAATTACAAGGTAAAAGGCTATCGTCCGTCTTGACGAAAACAAAAGGAGATGTTAGAATATGAGTATAATTGGATTTTATTAAAACCTAAAAAAGAAATGGCGAAAAAGAATACAAAACATCTTCGAATGGGTAAATACGAGATTACATCTCACGCTCAAAATAGAATTGTTGATAAAAGTAGAAATTTAACTAAAAACGATATGCTTGTCAATCTTTTTGGTAAATCAAAAAATTCTAAATTTTACAAATATAAAGATGGAACTATTCAATACGATAGAATTAACGACAAGAACAGAACAATAACTCATATTACAAAAATCATAATGTAAAAACAATACAAAAATATCATAAAAATAAAAAAAATAAAGAAAAAGCGTAT
>JAZRVG010000078.1:0-6738 GCA_045599025.1 Christensenellaceae bacterium
AAAGCCCTTGCTTATCTTGAAAAACCGTATTTCAACAGAACGGTTGAACATTTCTGTTCACACAAAAACACTCCCAACTGCGAAGAATACGACGGAATTGCTATTTGCCAAGGAAAAGACGGAATTTATTTCTCTCACTCAATATTTACCGCATACGCCGAATCAGGTATGCTTATTTGCAAACAAGCGGTTAAGTACGCTCTTGATATTTTACTTGAAAATAAAAAGACGGTCGTTACCGACTTACCGCAACAAGGCATTACCACTTTAATGGAGCAAAAAGGCGAAAATAGATTTGTAAGCCATATCTTATATGCTACCCCTATAAAACGTGGCGGAAAAATGATAATGGCACCCGAAATTATTGAAGATATAGTTCCTATTTACAACGTTAAAATGGAATATAAACTTGACAAAAAGGTTAAAAAGGTATATCTTGCACCGCAAAACGAAGAACTTGAATTTGAAGAAAAGGACGGCAAAATTATCGTGGTAGTTCCTAAACTTGACTGCCACCAAGTTATAGTTTTAGATTATTAAAAACGATTAACTTTTCTTACAAAAAATTAAAAGAAAGGTAGGCAATTTTGCCCACCTTTTTAATATAAAAAACGGCTAAACATTAGCCGTTTTTTTGTTACTTGTTTTTATGTTTTATGAAAGTTGCCAAAACTATCGCAACTTGAATTGGTATACCAACGATAAAGATTAGCCACATATTGTACGCTATTGATTGAATATAAAAGTAGGCAAGTGCCGACCATACGAAAAAAGATATGCTAATACCTATCATAAGCCTATTGCCCCAAATACTGCTAAACACTATAAGTATTACCGACGAACACGGAACACCTAAAACAAAAAGTTGCCAAACGTTATCACCTTTTATAAGTTGCAAATATACGTAAGCAATTATTATTATAAACCAAACCGCAACGGTGGAAAGTAAAGTAATAATAAATTTGTTTATTCTGCTTAAACCTACGCTTTCTTTCGGTTTTTCAACTTCTTTTTCCGAAAAAAAGTCCGTTATTTGAACTCCGTAAACGGTAGCAAGTTTTTCAAGAGTTTCAATATCGGGAGTAGTTTCCCCCGTTTCCCAACGGGAAACCGCTTTATCACTGTAATCTAACTGTTTAGCAAGTTCTATTTGAGTAAGTTTGTGTTGCTTTCTAAATTTTATTAAATTTGCTTTAACAATTTCCTTTATTTCGCTCATAATTATATTTTATCATTAAAAATCAAATAAAACAACTGTTTTTTAGCAATTCCCGATTTTTGAGAATTGGTATTTTTTTCTCTCGTTTTTCTACCCAAAAGTTGAGAATTTTATTTTTTGAATTCTCTTGCATATAATTTTTCCGTTTATATAATAGAATTATAGTCAATAATTTATAAAACTGCTATGGAAACGAAAACTATTTTTTACAAAGACGAATTAAACGACGATTTTGCAAAAAACAAACGTGAAGACTTGATTATAGACGAAAATTTCAACTATATTAAGACTTCACCTTTATCAAAGTTTAAAAAATTCGTTATATACAGGCTTATCACAACTCCGTTCGCTTTTCTATACGTTAGAATTATTAAAAGAGTGAAGTTCGTAAATTTAAAGGTGCTTAAAAACGTTAAGTCGGGGTATTTTTTATATTCTAATCACGTTCTTGAAATTTTGGACGCTTTTATTCCTAACGTTGCAACTTTTCCTAAAAAAACGAGCGTAATTGTTAAATCGGCTAACCTATCAAACCCCGTTACCAAAAATTTTATTATAGATAACGGTGCTATGCCTATACCGAGCAATTTTACCGCTATGAAAAAATTTTTAAACGCCGTTAGCGAACTTTATTTTAGTAACTCGGCAATAGTAATATTCCCCGAGGCTCACGTTTGGCCGTACTATAATAAAATTCGTCCGTTTAAGTCCGTTTCGTTTTCTTATCCCGTAAATTTGAACGCTCCCGTTTTTTGTTTAACTACAACCTTTCAAAAAGGTAAAAGTAAAAAACCGAAAATTACCGTTTACGTTGACGGACCGTTTTTTACAAACGGTACTTTACCTAAAAAAGAACAAGAATTGGCTATTTGCAAGGAAGTTTACACCACAATGCAAAACCGCTCTAAAAATTCAACATACGAATACATTAAATACGAAAAGGTGAAAAATGATTAACTTACTTTTTACCGGAAATACTTATGCTTTTGACGGAATTTTAATTTCAAGTTTATCTATATTAAAATATTCAAACGAGCCTATTACAGTTTATATTTTAACTGCCGATTTACAAAATATTAAGAGTTCTTACACCCCTTTAACCGAAAAGGAACGCTTGTTTTTAGAAAAAATTTACAAGCAAAAAAACGAAAAAAGCGAAGTAAAACTTTACGATTTTTCAAAACAGTACCTTGATATTTTATCTAATTCCAAAAACGCAAAAACTAAATACACGCCGTATGCGTCACTTCGTTTACTGTTAGAATATATACCGAATTTACCGACTAAAATTTTATATTTAGATACCGACGTTTTATTTTTAAACGATATAAAATTATTGTACGAAACGGACGTAACTAATTACGAAATTGCAGGCGGTTTAGATTATTACGGCAAGTTTTTTATAAACCGAAAGTATATAAATTCGGGCGTACTTTTAATAAATACGGAAAATATTTCAAAAACTAATCTATTTAAAAAGGCGGTTAAAACTTACAACGAAAGGAAAATGCTACTACCCGACCAAACGGCAATAAACCGCCACGCTACTAAAAAACTTATTCTAAAAAGACAATTTAACGAACAAAAGAAAATAAAGCCCGAAACGGTTATTCGCCATTATACTAAAACGATAAAATGGTTACCCATATTTCACACTAAAAATATTAAGCCTTGGCAAACCGAACTGTTTTTAAACACTTTTAAAAAGGATAATCAAAACGACATTATTACTAATTATAAAAAACTAAAAAGAGAGTATCAAAATGAAAAATAAAACTATTCCCGTATTTTTTGCGGTGGACGATAATTACGTACCATATTTAGCGGTAACTTTAAAATCGATAACAGACAATGCAAGTAAAAATAATTTTTACGAAATTTACGTATTAACGGAAAGTTTGTCAAACGAAAGCGTTTTAGCGTTACAAAAATTTAACTTAGAAAATTTTTCTGTAAACATTGTTGATTTAAAAACGAGAATTGAACCATACCGCCGTTTACTTGAAAACACTTTGCGTGATTATTATTCCGTTTCTATATTTTACAGGCTTTTTATAGCGTCGCTTTTTCCTAACTTAAAAAAGGCTATTTACATTGACAGTGATATAATTTTAAACGACGATATAGCAAATTTGTATTCTTACGATTTGACTGGGAAAATTTTAGGCGTTATCGTTGACGAAATAGTTTCTTCCACGAAAGAATTTAAAATTTACACCGAAAAAGCACTTGGCGTTCCTAACGACGAATATTTTAATTCCGGCGTACTTTTAATGAATTTGGAAGAATACCGCCTTCAAGAAATAGAAAGGAAATTTTTAGAATCAATTCAATCAAACGATTTACGAACGGTCGCTCCCGACCAAGATTATTTAAACGTTTTATGCAAAGGAAAGGTTAAATATCTTCCTAACAAATGGGACAAAATGCCCCTTACGAATACGGAAGAAGACTTTAATTTACTGCACTATAATATGTATTTAAAGCCGTGGCATTACGACGAGTGTCCGCTTAACGAATATTTTTGGCATTACGCTAAAAAAACGGATTTTTACAGATTTTTACAGGAAAAAAAGAACAATTATTCTAACGAAAACAAGATAAAAGACAAGCAAAAAAGCATACTTTTACTTGAAAACGCTTTGAAAATTGCCGAAGAAGAAAAAACTTTTAGAACGGTATTTTTCGGGGAAGAATAAAATGGCAAAAATTAACGGAAAAAAATTTAACGAAAGACAAAAGGTAATAGAAAAAATAAAAAAATACGAAAGTTTAGGCGGTGATTATTTTTTTGAAAACGTTGAAGACGACCCGCCTTTTACAACCCTTATGCCCGAGCAAGTTGACTACGAATTAAAAAAGTTTTCTTCTAAAATAAAATGTTTTTTTGCTAACGCTTTGGCAAGCGTTTTAGAAAAAGGCGTTAAACGGAAATTTCAAATTACGGTTGTAGGAAAAGAAAATTTGCAAAATATTACGGGTGGAGCGGTTATAACGAGCAATCATTTTAGCCCGTACGAAAACGTTGCGGTAACCACCGCAGTAAAATCTGTATATAAGCATAAAAAATTATATAGAATTATTCGTGAAGGCAATTATTTTATGAAAGGACTTTTCGGTTTTCTTCTTAAAAACGCAAGAACTTTGCCGTTATCAAGCAATTTACGAACTATGATGAATTTACAAAAAAGAGTATCGTATCTTCTTGAAAGGGGTGATTTCATTTTGGTTTACCCCGAACAAGCAATGTGGCGTGATTACAAAAAGCCACGCCCTTACAAGATAGGTGCTTACACTTTTGCGTCACAATGTAACGTGCCGATAGTTCCTATGTTTTGCACTCTTGAAAATACAAATAAAATAGACAAGGACGGCTTAACTATACCAAAGTACACTATTCATATTCTTCCCCCTATTTATCCCGACGAGCAAAAAACGGTTAAACAAAATGCAAATTATATGCGTTCGCAAAACTACGAAATGTGCAAGGAAGTTTACGAAAAAACTTATAAAACAAAATTAGTTTACAATGAAGAAAAAGAACAAATATTATAATTTTATAACGCAAATAAAAAGTGTGTATGATTTTCATACACACTTATTTTTTTATTTTCTTACCGAATATTCGGTTACGCCTAAAATTGTTTCGCCGTCTATTTGAAGGGCGGTTGGTCTGTCAAACTCAACCTTAACGTTTTTACCTTCTAATATTTGTACCATTTTAGTGTATTTAACGTGTTCGCCTTTGAATATCTTTGCAAATACGAGTAAAGTTTTGATTTTGGAACGTTTATACATTACCATTACGCTAACTTTACCGTCTTTATCAAGTCTATCTTGATTAGGCGTTGCCATCATTCCGCCACCGTAGTATTTGCCGTTCATAGTAGGTGCAAGCCATGCGTTTTTATATTCGTATTCTTTTCCGTCAACCGTTATTTTCGCTTTTACCGGTTTGAAGTGGAAAAGAAGTCCTTTAATTGCTATGGCGGTGTAATTTATATCTTTTCCGCCCGTTTCCCTTATCTTATCGGCAACTTCACAACAATATCCGTCAATTCCAAAGCCTACGTTATTTAAGAATTTATAGTTTACGTCCTTTACCGTTACTTCGGGTAAATTCTTAATATATTCGTTAATTAAAACGGGTTCCGTTCCCTTTTCTTTACCTAAATCACGCAAGAAGTCGTTACCGCTACCCGACGCAAAATAATATATATCGTTGGTGTATTCAATAGATTTAGTATCGTTTACAAATCTGTTTAAAGTACCGTCTCCGCCTGCGATAATTATAGGTTTATCTTTATAAGTTTCAAAAAATTCTACGTAAGATTTAATCGTTACCACGTTTACAAATTCGTAATTGTTTTCGGCGTTTAATTTGGTAATTTCTTTCGCCGATTGTTCGCCGTTACCGTTATCGGCATACGGATTGTATAAAACAATATAGTCTTTCATAAGTTCTCCTAAAATTTTTGTTTTACCCTTGTTACTATGTGCAACGGTTTAATTATATAACAATTTGAAAATAAAATCAAACCTTTTAATCGTTTAATTTATAATTACCGATTTTTAGACTATTTTTGTAGTTTTTTATTCAAATATTCTACTAATCTGTCGGCTATAATAGCGTGTCCCTTGGGAGTTGGGTGCAATCCGTCAACCGTTAATTCGTCGCCCTTATTCGTTTTAGGTACGGGGAAAATATCTGCAAAATCAATATAGTCTATTCCTTCGCTAACCGCTTTTTCTTTTATAGCGTTCTTATATTCGTTAAGAGTTTTGCCCGCTATTTTTTTATTACCTTCCCCGTAAAGATTTTCTTGATTGTATCTCGGCATAGGTAAAATATAACATAATTTTTCTTTGCCGTAAGTTTTTACCAAATAATCGGTTAAAATGTTTAAAGCACCTAAAAAAGTGTATTCGGTGTTGTCCATTTTTTCACCGAAAACTGCGTCGCCGTGACCGTAATCGTTAGTACCGCCGAACATAAACACAAAGTCTGCGTCCTTTTCCATAGTTACCATACGGGACAAAAAGTCTTGGTCGTATATTTCGCACTCGCTCTTTACCGTTTGTCTTGCAATTCTCGTTCCGCCTATTCCGTAATTTCTCTTTTCCGCATTTAATTTATTACAAACCAAAGTGGTGTATTCGTTTTCAACCGAACCTGCTCCTGCCCCTTGCGTTATACTGTCGCCTAAAAAATTGATTTTCATATCTTACTCCTTTTTATTAGATACATTATAACACTTTTATTTTTATTTTTCTACTCTTTAAAATCGTTTTTGAATTGTTTATCTGCAAAAAAGCCCACTATTTTTAAAAACAGTGGACTTTTTCTATATATTTTTTAAGTTTTATCTTACGCTTTGCCGTTTGAACCGAATAAAAGCATTTTTTCTTTTACCGCTCTTTTGATATATTCTACCTTTAACTTTCTCGTTTCAAGATAACCTATACCCTTCTCAATTCCTTCCTTCATAGCCTTTTCGCCTCCTAAACAAACATCGGTG
>JAZRVG010000079.1:0-27819 GCA_045599025.1 Christensenellaceae bacterium
AATATTATACTTCAAAAGGATAAATAAATGAAAAAAAATATTTTGTCAATTATTTTATGTTTTATGTTTATTCTATCAGCAGTAGGACTTGTTTCTTGTAGTGACGGTAAAAGCGAAGATGATAATTACAAATTTATTGAGTTAACGTTAGATAATTACGAATATTATTTAACTATTTCAAGTCAGTTGGTGAATTCTGTTAATATTTCAGGAGGAAGAATACGTTTGTATTATTATACGGTATATATTAGCGGAGCGATAAATGGTATATACGAAGACTGTGTTTTGTATTTAAAAAACGGTTCTGAAATAAAACTCAATGCAAGTGGAAATGCTAATACAAGTAGAACGATTAATAACGGAGAAGATAGTTTTAATGTTGTAAAAGTTGAAGGGAAAATAAGAATATAATAAACAATTAGCGGTAGAATTATTATGATTCTACCGCTTATTTTTATAAAAAATTTTCAAACAACCGTCATATTTATTGACATTTTTTCATATAATTGTTAAAATGTTAGCGTTCTAACAATATATGGGGGAGAAAATATATGAGTGAGAGTAAAATAGGCTCCGAAATTAGAATTTTAAACAATCTAATTCGTAGAAAAGTCTGTAACTGCGTGCAAGAAGTGTGCGGAAAAGCAATAGGCACTCAAAGTTTTATAGTAAAATTTTTATACGAAAATCAAGATAAAGAAATTTATCAAAAAGATATAGAAAAAGAGTTTAAAATTCGTCGTTCAACGGTAACTTCGTCACTAAAAAAAATGGAAGACGCAGGTTTAATTACAAGAATTTCCGTTGAAAAAGACAGTAGGCTTAAAAGAATAATAATAACCGAAAAAGCCAAAGAAATACATAACCGTATCGTTGAAAGAATTAACGAAATTGATAAAAGTATCGGCGAAACGTTAACAGAAAGTGAAAAAGAAACCTTTTTAACGATTATTAAAAAAATGCAGGAAAATTTAGAATAAAAGGTGAGTTATGATAAAAAAATTAGCAAAATGTTTAAGAGAATTTAAAAAAGACGCAATAATCACTCCGTTACTTATGGTAGTAGAAGTAGCAATGGAAGTTTTAATTCCGCTTATAATCTACTATTTCGGTGAATGTTTGCAAAATTCCGACGGCACAGGCATGGTAAAATACGGTATTTTAATGATATTATCGGCGTGTGTATCTTTAACGGCAGGTATTTTGGGCGGTAAGTTTGCAGCAAAAGCATCATCGGGTTTTGCAAGAAATTTAAGAAGAGATATGTTTGTTAATATTCAAAGTTTTTCTTTCTCAAATATTGATAAATTTTCAACTTCTTCACTTGTAACGAGGCTTACAACCGATATAACAAACGTTCAAATGTCGTTTATGATGATTATACGTATTGCAATAAGAAGTCCGTTAATGTTCATATTTTCGGTAATTATGAGTTTTGCAATAAACACGACTTTACCCGTTATTTTCTTCGTTACGATACCTATTTTAGCCTTTGGTATAGTATTTATTATAAGAAAGGCTTTACCGATATTTAGAAAAGTATTTAAAAAGTACGACGGTCTTAACGAATCGGTGCAAGAAAACGTTAAAGGTATGCGTGTCGTAAAGGCTTACGTTAGAGAAGACTACGAAACCAAAAAGTTTAGTAGCGTTTCCGACGAACTTTGTAAAGATTTCACAAAGGCGGAAAAAATCCTTGCTTTAAACGGACCTTTAATGCAACTTTGCTTAAATATAGCACTTATTTCAATAGCACTTTTCGGTTCAAAAATTATACTTGACGAAAGTGCAAATATGAACGTTTTCGGCTTGACTTCACTTCTTACTTATTCACTTCAAATTTTAATGTCACTTCAAATGCTTTCAATGGTATTCGTAATGCTTACTATTTCGGCGGAATCGGCAAGACGTATCGTTGAAGTTTTAGACGAAAAGACGAATTTAACAAGCAAAGAAAACGCTATAACCGAAGTAAAAGACGGAAGTATTTTGTTTGAAAACGTTGATTTTGCATATTCCAAAAATGCAGAAAAATTCGCACTTTCTAACGTTAATTTAACTATAAATTCGGGCGAAACCGTAGGAATAATCGGTGGAACGGGTTCTTCTAAAACAACGCTTGTAAACTTAATTTCAAGACTTTACGACGTAACGGGCGGAGAACTTAAAGTAGGCGGTGTAAACGTTAAAGATTACGACTTGGAAGTGTTAAGAAATAACGTTGCGGTAGTTCTTCAAAAGAACGTTTTGTTCTCCGGAACTATTAAAGATAATATGCGTTGGGGTAATAAAGACGCAACCGACGAAGAAATAATTTCGGCATGTAAAATAGCACAAGCCAACGACTTTATAACGGCTTTTCCAAACGGTTACGAAACCTTTATAGAACAAGGCGGTGCAAACGTTTCGGGCGGACAAAAGCAAAGGCTTTGTATTGCAAGAGCGTTGCTTAAAAATCCAAAGATTTTAATACTTGACGATTCAACTTCGGCAGTAGATATGAAAACGGACGCACTTTTACGTAAATCGTTTAAAGAAGATATTCCTAACGTTACAAAAATTATCGTAGCACAAAGAATAGCGTCGGTACAAGATGCGGACAAAATTATCGTTTTGGATAACGGAAGTGTAAACGCAGTAGGCACTCACGAAGAACTTTTGAAGAATAACGAAATTTATAAAGAAGTTTATTATTCTCAAAATAAAAGTAACGACGAAGGGGGTAACGACTAATGGCAGGAATGAGAATGGGCAAACGTCCCCCGATGGGAGCAAGGCCGGTCAATAAACAAAATTTCGGTAAGAACATAAAAAGACTTATAGGAACTCTTTTAAAGGACTATAAAGGCTTGCTTGTAATTATTCTTATATCAATACTTGTAAGCGGTGTAGCAAGTTCACTCGGCGGACTTTTCCTTAATAAAATCTATACGGCACTTGAAAAGAAATTAAATGGAGAATACACTTATAACGAAGCGTGGTCAAAAATTATTTCGGCAGTAATAACTCTTGGAGGAGTGTACGTTTTGAATATAATTGCATCCTTCTTGTTTAGTTATTTAGGTGCGATTTTAACACAAAAGTTTTTAAGAGATTTGCGTAATAACGTATTCGGTACAATGCAAAAATTACCTATAAAATACTTTGATACGCACACTCACGGCGATATAATGAGCGTTTACACCAACGATATTGACGCACTTCGCCAACTCGTTTCGCAAAGTTTACCGCAACTTTTAATTACGATTGTAACACTTATTACCTTAACGATAGTAATGCTTCATATAAGCGTAATTTTGTTCTTAACGGTTGTTATAGGTTTAATTGCTATAACTATGGTTACAAAACTTATAGGCGGAAACAGTGCAAAATTCTTTATAGCACAACAAAAAGCAGTAGGTAAAACGGAAGGTTATATTGAAGAACTTATCAACGGACAAAAAGTAGTTAAAGTTTTCTGTCACGAAGAAGAAACAATAAAAGACTTTGATAAACTTAACGATAATTTATTTGAAGTTTCCAACAAGGCTAACGCATTTTCAAATATGCTTATGCCAATAATTCACAATATCGGTAACATTTTGTACGTTTTAATAGCCTTTATCGGCGGTGGAATTATAATATTCTCTAACGGAAACGGTATAAACGTAAGTTTCCAATCACTTTTCCAAACGGGCAGTATGGTTTCCGTATTAGATATTGCAACGGTAGTTTCCTTCTTGGGAATTGCAAGAAGATTTGCTAACACTACGGGTCAAATTTCCAACCAAATCAACTCGGTAGTAATGGCAATAGCAGGTGCGGAAAGAGTTTACGATTTGTTAGACCAAGAACAAGAAAAGGACGAAGGTTACGTAACGCTTGTTAACGCCGAATACGACGAAAAAGGAAATCTTACCGAAACGGAAAAAAGAACGGGACTTTGGGCGTGGAAACATCCGCATACTGCTGACGGAACGGTTACTTATACCAAACTTGAAGGCGATATCGTGTTCAACGAAGTTGACTTCGGTTACGTTCCTGAAAACATAGTTTTACACGAAGTTTCGCTTTACGCTAAACCGGGGCAAAAAATTGCTTTCGTAGGAGCAACCGGTGCGGGAAAAACCACAATAACCAACCTTATAAACCGTTTTTACGATATTGCGGACGGCAAAATTAGATACGACGGTATAAATATCAATAAGATTAAAAAAGCCGACTTACGCCGTTCACTCGGTATTGTACTTCAAGATACTTGTTTGTTTACGGGAACGGTTATGGAAAATATCCGTTACGGAAGACTTGACGCAACCGACGAAGAGTGTATAGAGGCAGCAAAACTTGCAAATGCAGACGACTTTATTACGAGACTTCCCGAAGGTTACAACACAATGATAGAAAGTGCGGGAGCAACTTTCTCACAAGGTCAACGCCAACTTTTAGCGATAGCGAGAGCAGCGGTAGCAAACGCTCCCGTTATGATAATGGACGAGGCAACTTCTTCAATAGATACAAGAACGGAACTTTTAGTTCAACGTGGTACGGATAAACTTATGGAAAACAGAACGGTATTTGTTATTGCACACCGCTTGTCAACGGTAAGAAATTCCGACGTAATTATGGTACTTGACCACGGTAGAATTATAGAGCGTGGAAATCACGAAGAATTGCTTAAATTAAAGGGTAATTATTACAGACTTTATACGGGTGCTTTTGAACTTGAATAAATTTATAAATAGGGCAAAATTTACGATTTTGTCCTATTTTTTTATTGTTCAAAATTAAAATGGTTGTTCGTGGTGTACAAACTCCCGTTTTTGTACGCAAAACAAGTATAAAATTGTTTTTTGTTCGCAAACACTTGTTTTTTTGAGTATTATATATTATCATATATAAGTAATAAAATTTTAAGTAGGTGCAGTATGTACGTTTCAACGAGAAGTAACGAAAAATTAACGGCAAGCCAAGCGATTTTAAAAGGACTTGCAAGTGACGGGGGATTATTTATTCCCGAAAGTTTTTCAAAACTCAATTTAGAAAATTTAAAGAATAAAAGTTACGAAGAAGTTTCAAAAGAAATTTTCAAACTGTTTTTAGACGATTTTACCGAAGAAGAGATAGATTATTGTATCAAATCGGCATACAATAAAGTAAATTTTGCGGAAGATTTCGTAAAAATAAAAAGTTTTGATAAAATATCGTTTTTGGAACTTTATCACGGCCCGACGTACGCTTTTAAAGATATGGCTTTAACGATACTTCCTTTTTTAGTTGAAGTTTCCAAAAAGAAAAACGGCGTAAAGGACAAATCTTTAATTTTGGTTGCCACTTCGGGAGATACGGGCGGTGCGGCTCTTTCAAGTTTTTCAAAAAACAGGGAGTTTGACACGGTAGTATTGTATCCAAACGGCGGTGTTTCCGAAATACAAGAAAAACAAATGCTTTCTTTCACGAACGACAGAACGAAGGCTTATGCGGTTGACGGCAACTTTGATAACTGTCAAACCTTCGTAAAGGAAGTGTTTTCAAGATACCCGAAGAATAACGGCGTTATACTTTCTTCGGCAAATTCTATAAATATAGGAAGACTTATTCCGCAAGTTATATATTACGTTTACGCATACTTAAAACTTGTTGAAAACGGCAGTATTAAAAATAAAGAAGAATTTGATATTTGCGTTCCAACGGGAAATTTTGGCGATATTTTCGCAGGTTATATAGCAAAGCAAATAGGCGTTCCTATAAAAACTTTGTTTTGTGCGTCTAACAAAAACAACGTTTTAACCGATTTTTTCAAAACGGGCGTTTATAATAAAAACCGTGAATTTTTCAAATCTAACTCGCCTGCAATGGATATTTTAATATCTTCAAACCTTGAAAGACTTGTTTATTTGATTTCGGGAAGAAAAGGCGAAAGAGTAGCCGAACTTTATAAAAACTTGTCAAATACCGGCAAATTTGAACTTTCAAACGAAGAAAAGTTTGCTTTAAACGATTTTGCTTGTAACTTCTCAACCGAAGAAGAAACGGAAAATGCGATAGGTAGAGTGTTTAAAGAGTACGGTTATTTAATTGACCCACACACCGCAGTTGCTTACGACGGTTACGATAAATCTAAAAAAACGGGTAGATATACTTTAATCGTTTCAACGGCAAGTCCTTATAAATTCCCGACTACCGTTGCTAAATCGTTAAATATACCTTACGGCAATAACGAATTTGAAATTATAAAAGATATTGCAAAAGTAACTTCTACTAAAATTCCCGAGGGAATAAGACTTTTAGAGTTTAGCGATAAAAAAACGGTCGTAAAAACCAAAAACGAAATAGAAGATTTCGTAAATTACAAAAATTTAAAAGTTGAAATTGTAGTACCTTGTTCAACGTCAAATTTAGGTTCGTGTTTTGATACGGCAGGTATGGCGTTATCTTTACACAATACTTTTAGGTTTGAAAGTAGTGAAAAGGACGAATTGTTTGGATTTGACGAAGGTTCTTTCAATTTGGTTTTAGCAACTTACAAAAAGGTATTTGAAGTTAAAAATTTACCGTATATTCCGGTAAAAATTACGCAAGTAGAGTGTCAAGTACCGCTTGCAAGGGGGCTCGGTAGTAGTGCAACTTGTATAGTAGCAGGCGTGTTAGGAGCAAACTATATGCTTAAAAACGCTCTTACTAAACAAGATATTTTAAATATTTGTACAAGTATAGAAGGTCACCCCGATAACGTTGCTCCTGCTTATTTAGGCGGTTTCGTTATAAGTACGATTGATAAAGATAATAACGTAGTATCAATTCCCGTAGAAGTAAGTAAAGATTTAAAATTTTTCGTTTTAATTCCAAACTTTGAACTTTCAACGGAAAAGGCACGTTCGGTACTTCCCAAACAAATTGATTATAAACAAGCGGTAAAAGCAGTTTCAAAGGCTGCAATTACTTCTTATGCGTTTACGAGCGGAAATTTGGAACTTATAAAGGACGTGTTTGACGATAAACTTCATCATCCTTACCGTTTCCCACTTATAAAGGACGGCGAAAGGGTAAAATCCGAACTTGAAAAACAAGGTTTTGCCGTTGCAATATCGGGTGCAGGTTCAACGATTTTGGCGGTAGGTTATAAAAATATGAAATTAAATCTTTCGGAAAGTAAATGCGGAATAATTTGGACGGTCAAAGAACTTACTCCCGATACGTTTGGAGCAAAAGTAAATGATTAAAGACGAATTTTTGATTATTAGTAAAGACGTGTTGCCCCCGTGTTTTGAAAGGGTGGTAAAAGCGGTTCAACTAACCGAAAAAGAGAATAAAAACGTAAGCGAAGTATGTAAATCGCTTGATATAAGCCGTTCAACTTTTTATAAGTATAAAGAAAAAGTTTTTGAACTAACGAGTGATTACGGAAGAAAAGCGATAATATCGTTAAGAGCGGAAAATGAAAAAGGCGTACTTTCTTGCGTACTTAACCAAATAGCAAAGTACGACGGAAACGTTTTAACGATAAATCAAGATATGCCTATACACAATATGGCGTATATAACGGTAACGCTTGACACGCAAGAATTAAAAGTTTCGGTTTACGAACTTATAGGCGAATTAAAAAAAGTACAAAAGGTAAAGGACGTATCTTTACTTGCATTTGAGTAAAATAAAAGGAGTATTTATGAACGTAGGATTACTTGGTTGTGGCACGATAGGCGGTGGAGTTTTAGAACTTTTAGATAAAATGGAAGGAGTTAAAGTTTTAAAAGTTTTAGACCTTCCTTCAAAAGAAAAATTTTTAAAAGAGCGTTTTGCAAAAACGCCGGACGAAGTATGTGCAAATCCCGATATTGATATAGTTATAGAAGCAATGGGTGGAGATAAATTCCCGTACGAGTGCATTAAAAAAGCACTTTTAAACAAAAAGCACGTAGTAACTTCAAATAAAGAAGTCGTTTCCCTTCATATAGAAGAATTTTATAAATTAGCAAAAGAAAACGGCGTATATTTTATGTGCGAAGCGTCGGTTGGTGGCGGAATACCTTTAATTTGTTCACTTATAGACAGTATAAAGGTAAATAAAGTTTCAAGAATTTTCGGAATAATCAACGGAACTACAAACTTTATCTTAACTAAAATGGACAAAGAAAACGCATCGCTTGAAGACGCACTTGCAGAGGCAAGAAGATTAGGTTTTGCCGAATTTGACGCTACTGCCGATTTGGAAGGACTTGATATGACGAGAAAGATTTGTATTCTTTCTTCAATAGCGTACGGCGGTTACGTTCCGTATAGTGAAATTCATCATTTCGGAATTACCAAAATTACGAAAGAAATTTTAAAAACGGTAAAAGATTTAGGTTATAACATTAAATTCGTTGCGGAAAGTAGGCTTGAAAACGGCAAAGTAACGGTATCGGTTGAACCTTGTTTAATAGACGGTTCAAATCCGTTAAACAGCGTACTTTACGAATATAATGCAGTTTATTACGACGGCGAAACAAACGGAACGTTAGGTTTCTACGGAAAAGGTGCGGGAAGATTTCCTACCGCAACTGCAATGGTTGCCGACGTAAAACGCATTATGGAAGGCGGACTTAATTATTATTTCAGTAACGATAAGTCGTTTAAAGTTGAGAACTTTAACGATAAATCAAAATATTTCGTTTACGACGGAAAACAAGGTAAAATCGTTGATAATTTAAACGAAGTTGAAAATTACGAATTCAAAGCGAGGGTTTTTTAATATGAAAAAATATAACGTTGCAGTAGTAGGTGCTACCGGTTTGGTAGGTTCAACCTTTTTAAAAGTTTTAGCAGAATACAACTTTCCTATAAACGAACTTACTCTTTTCGCATCGGAAAAGAGCGTAGGTAAAAAAGTAGAATACTGCGGTAAAGAATATACCGTTCAAGGTCTTAAAGAAGGTTGTTTCAAAGGTATAGAAATAGCACTTTTCAGTGCAGGCGGTTCGGTAAGTGAAAAATGGGCTCCCGAAGCCGAAAAGAGCGGAACGGTTGTTATTGATAATTCAAGTGCTTGGCGTATGGTTAAAGAGTGTGCTTTAATCGTTCCCGAAATCAACTTAAACGCATTTGACGGTGCAAGAAAGATAGTTGCAAATCCTAACTGTTCAACTATTCAAAGCGTACTTCCTTTAAAACCGCTTAACGATAAATTCGGTTTAACGAGAGTAGTTTATTCAACATATCAAGCAGTTTCGGGCAGTGGTCAAAAGGGTAAAAACGACTTAATTAGAACTTTAAACGGCGAAGAACCGCAATTCTATCCGTACAATATTTCTAAAACTTGTATTCCGCACATTGACGTGTTTTTAGATAACGGCTACACGAAGGAAGAAATCAAAATGGTAAACGAAACCCGTAAGATTTTAAATATGCCAAATCTTCCCGTTTCGGCAACTTGCGTAAGAGTACCCGTATTAAACGCACACGCAGTTTCGGTTATGGTAGAACTTGAAAAACCGTTCACTTTGGAAGAAGTAAGAGAGGCGTTTGCAAGCCAAGAAGGCGTTGTTGTCGTTGATGACCCGATGAACAATAAATATCCCGTTTCAACCATCGCAAACGATACGGACGCAGTTTACGTAGGACGTATTCGTCGTGATTTATCAACTAAAAACGGTTTATTATTCTATGCGGTTAGCGATAATATAAGAAAGGGTGCTGCAAGTAACGCAGTTCAAATAGCGAAAGCACTTATCAAGGAAGGTAAAATATGATAACCGTTGTTAAATTCGGTGGTTCTTCGGTAGCGAGTGCCGAACAATTTCAAAAAGTAAAGAATATCGTTTTAGCGGACGAAAAAAGAAAAATAGTAGTAGTTTCCGCTCTTGGTAAAAGATTTAGCGGTGATAATAAAATTACCGATTTATTATATCTTTTATCCGCTCATATAAGATACGGCGTTGATTATTCTTCAATTTTAAAACTTATTTTTGACAGATATCAAGAAATATGTACGGAACTTAATTTGCACGTTGATTTAGTTAAAGAATTTGATATAATCAAACAAAATATCAAATCGGGTGCAAGTGAAGAATACATCGTTAGTCGTGGCGAGTATTTGTGTGCAAAACTTATGGCGGACTTTTTAGGTTATAAATTCGTTGATTCGGCGGAAGTAGTATGGTTTAATTACGACGGAACTTTAAACGAAGAAAGAACTGCGGAAAGTGTTAAAAGTAAGTTTAGTGAATATAATAAAATAGTAGTTCCCGGATTTTACGGAATTTATCCTACGGGAGAAATTAAACTTTTCTCAAGGGGTGGTTCGGACATTACTGGTTCGCTTATGTCAATGGCGGTTAACGCCGAAAAGTACGAAAACTGGACGGACGTTAGCGGAATACTTATGGTTGACCCGAAAATCATTAAAAACCCCGCAAGAATTAGCGAAATTACTTACGACGAACTCCGTGAACTTTCTTACATGGGAGCAAGCGTTTTACACGAAGAAACCATTTTCCCGATTAAAGAATTGAATATTCCTATTCATATTTTAAATACGAATAGACCGCAAGACGAAGGAACGGTAATTTTAAAATCTTCTAATAAAAACGACGGAATTATAACGGGAATTGCAGGTAAAAAGAACTTTAAAGCGTTTACAATAGTTAAAACTATGTCGGTAAACAAACTTAACGTTATAAAGGACGCATTGAACGTATTTAGTAAGTTTAACGTAACCGTTGAACATATTCCCACTTCTATTGATTCGTTTAGCGTTATAGTTGACGGAAAATCGGTTGAAAAAACGGTATTTGATATTATAGCCGAATTAAAAGCGATAAACGGTGTAGTTTCCGTTGATATTGATAACGATTTGGCGTTAGTTGCAGTCGTTGGTAGAAATATGGTTTTAAAACCGGGTATTTCGGGTACGTTGTTCTCCGTTTTCGGTAAACATAACATAAATATTAAAACTATAAATCAAGGTGCAAAAGAAATTAACATTATAGTAGGCGTTTCAAATAACGATTTTGAAAACTCTATAAAAGCCTTATATAGTGAAATTGTTGAAGGGAAAGCGTAATGCAACAAGCAATTTTAAACTTTTTAAACGTAACAATGCACGGGTTTGACGACGGTATAATTCGTGCAATAAACTCAATTTCATGCGGATTTCTAACTTTTATTTTTAAATTTATATCGCTTTTGGGAGATAAAGGAATACTTTTCATTTTGGCAAGTATTGTTTTAATGCTTTTCAAAAATACGAGAAAAATAGGTATTTGCATTTTAGGTTCTATTATGATAGGAGCAATAATCACAAATATCATTTTAAAAAGTTACGTTGGACGACTCCGTCCGCTTGATAAGTCAAATACGGAATACTATCAAATGTGGCTTGAACTTAAAGCCCCGTTTGAAGACGAATTTTCCTTCCCTTCGGGGCATGCAACGGCAACTACGGCTTGTATGACGGCACTTTTTTGCACGTGTAAAAAGAAGTATGCGTGGGCGGAAATTTTAGCGGTATTACTTATGTGCGTATCAAGAGTGTATCTTCTTGCGCATTACCCAACCGACGTTTTGGCAGGAATAGTCGTAGGTATAATCGGCGGAACGGTCGCTTACTTAATTACGCTTTTAATTTTTAAAATTTGCGAAAAATATAAAGAAAAAAAATTCTTCAACTTCGTTTTGGAATTTGATATTAAAAATTTGTTTAACAAAAAAGAAAACTAAAATATATGCACTTTCAAAAGTTCAACGCTTTTGAAAGTGCATTTTTTATAAAATATTTTCAATTTTAAACATAAAAGTTTTAGGTATTTGTTCAATTAATTCAATAACCACGTCAATTTTAGAAAGAGCGTCGTCGTATTTTTCGTTTTCTACGAGAGTAGTTGCTTCCGCAAGCCATAAGTCAATTTCTTTTATTTCGTTGTGCGGAATAAAAATGTGCAGTGTTTCCTTTTTCTTAATCCAAAAAGATTGAGCGGTTATAATATCTTCTTTTACCGCAGTTTCACTTTCAATTTTATCGTAAACCGCAACGGTTATTTCTTTAAATTCGCCAAAAGTTTTTCTAACGTATATTTGTTCGGTTATGGTTAACGAAACTAAAATTATTATTGCAACCAAAGTTGAAAAAAACGATTTTACCATTTAACACCTTCCTTTAAACTCATAGTTCCCGTAGTAAATTTTTCGCCTTCTTTTTGAATATAATAATTCCCGTTTCCGTCAACGGTAAAAACTCCAACTTCTTTTAATAAACAGTTTTCTTTTTCCTTTAAAAAATCAATAAATTCTTGTTTTGAAAATTTTATAATATTTAGATTTTTTAATACGAATTTACCGCTTTGAATAATAATTATCGGTAAAGTTTGTTTTGATTCGGTTTCGCTTTCTACTGCGGTTAAAGTTCCGTTTGATTCGTAAATAGCGTAATCAACGCTGTCAATAGAGTAATAACCGGCGGAGCGGAGTGCTTCTACCAAATCAAAAATATCTAAATTGTTTCTTTTAAGTTCTTTAAAATTAACCCCGTTTTTGTTTATAACAAGCGAAGGTTTTCCGCTCAACATTACTTTAAAAAACGCACCTTTTTGTTCAAGCATTGCAAAAATTTGGTGTAAAATAAAAGTAGCCAAAATGGCGGAAATTCCGTAGGATAGGGGAATAGATACGTCGGACATAGGTATGCAAGCAAGTTCGGCAATTAAAAGAGTAACCACAAGTTCAAACGGTTGCATTTCGCCTATTTGTCTTTTGCCCATAAAACGCATAATAATTAAAAGTACAACGTAAATAACGGTTGACCTAATAAAAATAATAGCCATAAAGTTATATTACGTAAAATAAAGTAAATTATACTTTAATCCGTTGCAAAAATAAAATAAGTATGATATATTATAAGCAAGCAGAGTAGTCCGAAAGCGTTAAGTGTCTTGAAACGGGATGTTGTTCAAGAACGAAAACGGTTTTCCGTTGCGGTTTGAGGACGCATCCGTTGCTTTCGGTATAAAATACCATTTTAACGGAACTCTCTTGGGTATAACGCCAAAGGAGTTTTTTTTATGAAAAAAATTAAAGAATTGTTGTTTCCCGTTTACTTTGAAAAGTTTTCCGTTGCAAAAAAAATTGCAATAATCGGCGTTGTCGTTGCATTAAACGTAGTTGCGAACGCATTTTTTGAGTTTAAGTTTTACGATACGCAGTTTAGCGTTACTTGTTTATTTTCCGTTTTGTCGGGCTTGATTTTAGGACCTTTATTCGGTTTTGTAAGTTGCGTTTTAGCCGATGGAATAGGATTTTTAATGAATAACGGCGGTGGAATATATATGTTTTGGGTGGCACTTTCAACCGGTATGACCGCAATTATTTCCGGGCTACTTTTTAGAAACGTTAAATCATTTAAAGGTTATATTTTTAGATTTGTTTTGTTAAGTGTACTCATATTGCTTGTTTGTACGGTAGGAATAAACACTACGGGTTTTTATTTTTACAATAAACTTTCGGGTTTTAATACCGCATTTTTAAATTACGCAAGTGAAAAATTCGGTGGAAAACAAACTTATATTTGCTATACGTTTTACAGATTATTTTTTAAAGGTCAAATTTTTAACAGTATTTTCAATTACGTTTTAATATATATTACCGTTCCTATCGTGGATAGGCTACTTATTAAGAATTATTTTAACGTCAAATAAATCAAAAACTTTAAAGAATAAATAATCAAAAATTACGGTTATAATTGAGCAAATTATAACTACTATTACGCTTGGTAAAAATCTTATTAAAATGCCTTTTAAAAGATAGCAAAGTAACGCCGAAGGAATTATAAATATAATACTTAAAATTATAAAAAGTAAGAATTTAGGCGGGTTTTTGCAAGTTTTTCTAATTAAAATAAGGTTGAATACGCTCGTTATAATATAACTTGTTAAAAGTCCTACTATAAGCGAATAAACGCCTATATATTTAGGTAAAAAGTATATTGAAACGAGTAGTAAAGTCGCACCTATCAAGTAGTAAAACAGCGTCTTTTTTTCAAGATTAAGGCTATTTAGCATACTTGTTGAAATCATAGTAATGCTCATAGGTAACATAATAATTGACGCTCTTGAAACGTAAATTCCGGCAGAATAGTTATCGTATAAAATAACGCCTAATTCTTCGCCGAGTGCGATAAAAGAAGGTATAATCAAGGTTGATATAAAAACGGAACATTTTATAGCGTTTTCAATATTGTTTTTAAGAGAAACGAAATTATTATCGTAAAAGTTTTTAGAAAGTTCCGGCACGAGAACGAGTGCGATAGAACCGATTAAGGTTGACGGTATGTAAATAAGCGGAATACTCATACCCGAAAGTTCGCCGAAACTTGCAAGTGCTTCGCTTGAAGAAAGCCCGAAAGAAACGAGCCTTGCAGGTAAAATGATAGCAATTAAAGTATTTATAAGCGAAGTAACCGTTCTCATTACGGTTATAGGAGCGGAAGAAGAAATAAGCGGTTTTAATTCGCTTTTAGGGTTTTGTAATTTTCCGCCCGTAACGAAAAATACGGTAGTTGAAACTATAAACGAAAAAACGTAAGAAATCAAAACGGCGTAGCCGGCACGTTTTGCTCCGTCAAGCGAACTCGTTGCAAGGTTTACTAAAATAATACCCGAAACGAGCATTACCGCTTCTTCTAAAAGTTCAATAGTGGAGTACGTAAAAAACTTTTTCTTTCCCCAAAAATAACCACGAATAACTGCGTAAACGGAAGTTATAACAACTCCGGGGAGCATTATTTTCAAAACGGGGGCACATCTTTCGTCCGCAAATAAAAAAGTCAAATCGTCTAAAAATACATACAGTATTAAAACGATAGGAATAGACAAAACAAGGCTTGTTATTATGCCTGCCGTAACCGTTTTGTTAGATAAATTTTCTTTATGCTCGGAAGTGTGTTTTATCATAATTCGGGAAACGGTTATAGGAATTCCCGATGCGGTTAATGTCATAAGAAGACCGATAACCGATATTGCAATTTGGTAAATTCCAACGCCTTCCGCACCTAAATTTCTTGAAAGAAAAATGCGGTAAATAAAACCTAAAAAGCGTTCTATACAAGAAAAGGCAGTAACAACCGCCATGGTTTTTACGATTTTTTTAATAATATCACCTCAATTTTAGTAATTAAAAACGTTAACGCTATATTGTATTATTGTTTTTTTAAAGTTAGAATAACTTAAAAATAAAAGTAATATAAATTAGTATGGAAAAATTAAAATACGCATTTTTGCTATCAAATAACGGAATTTACGTATGCGAAAAAGGTGATACTTTAAACGGTATTTCTAAAAAATTCAATTTGTCAATATCGGTAATAATAGCCGATAATAGACTTAAAAAAGAAGTTGAGGAAAACGAAGTTTTATATTTGCGAAACGGTGGAACTTTATATACCGTTATGCCTAACGATACGGTTGAAAATATAGCGGAAAAGTTTGGCGTTTTGCCCGAAAATATATTAAAAACAAATGAAATTTCATACGTTTATCCGTACGAAAAAATTATAATAGAAAATGAAAAACGATAAAATTATTACAAGTTTAAAAAATATGTTCTTTAACGTTAAGTGGACGTGTAACGCATGCGGTAACGAAAATTTTAACGGAAAATATTTTTGTAACGACTGTTTGAAAATTTTGCCGAGAATTGAAGGGGATAAGTGTGAGCATTGCGGAAGGAAAACCGCATACCCTACGGCGTATTGTAATTCGTGTAGAGAGAAAAATATTCACTTTGACGAGGCAAGAAGTATTTACGAATATAAAGAACCTATTTCCAATTTAATAATGAGTTTTAAGTACGAAGGCAATTTGTATTTAGCCGAAACTTTTAGTGAAGATTTGGCGAATATCTATTTTGAAAGATTTTACAACGCCGATTTTATAACTTTCGTTCCAATGACTAAAAAGCACTATAAAGAAAGGGGTTATAACCAAGCGGAAATTTTATCAAACGAACTTTCAAAAGTTATAGGCGTTGAAGTTAAAGAAGTGATAGAAAAGGTAAAAGAAACGGAAAGACAAGCCACTCTAAACGCAAAAGAACGTAAAGAAAATTTGCGTGGAGCGTTCAAAGTTAATAAAAAAGAAGTTGAAAATAAAACGGTTTTGCTAATAGACGACGTTTTAACTACGGGTTCTACTTTGGACGTACTTTCCGAAAAATTAAAACAAAGCGGAGCAAAAGCAGTATATTGTTTAACGATAGCAAGCGTACAAGTAGGGAATTGACAAAATTCTCTACTTTTTTTAGCACAAATTTACTATAAAGTTTAAAAATGTAAAAAAACTGTTTACTAAAAGTAAAAAATATAGTAAAATAGTAAAGATAATGCAAAAATATGCATTTTAATTAAAAAATAAAAGCCAAGTAATAAGGAGATATTATGGGACTTATAAAATTTATATTGTCGCACGATACGAGAGTAGGTATAAAACACATAGGCAAAATTGCCGATAAAGTTTTAGCACTTTCTCCCGTTTACGAGAAAATGAGTGAAGAAGAATTAAAAGGGCAAACGGAAATTTTAAAGAACCGTTTAAAGAACGGCGAAACGTTAGACCAAATTTTACCCGAAGCGTTTGCAACCGTAAGAGAAGCAAGTTACAGGGTACTTAATATGCGTCATTACCGTGTTCAACTCATGGGTGGTGTTTGCGTACATGAAGGCAGAGTAGCCGAACTTAAAACAGGTGAAGGTAAAACTTTAATGGCAACTCTTCCCGCTTACCTTAACGCATTGACGGGAAAGGGTGTTCACGTAATTACCGTAAACGATTATTTGGCAAGCCGTGACGCAGAGTGGATGGGCAAGGTTTACAGATATTTAGGTTTAACTGTCGGCGTAAACGTTCACGATTTAACCGACGACCAAAAACGAGAAGCCTACAATGCCGATATTACTTACGGAACGAATAACGAATTCGGCTTTGACTATCTTCGTGATAACCTTAAAACCAATTTAAAAGATATGGTTCAACGTGGTCTTGAATTTGCTATCATAGACGAAGTTGACTCAATTTTAATTGACGAAGCGAGAACTCCGCTTATAATTTCGGGTAGGGGTGGAAAGTCAAGTGAACTTTATATTCAAGCAAACCGTTTCGTTAAAACCTTAAAGGAAGGAGAAGATTTTGAAATTGAAATAAAGGACAAAACCGTTCAACTTACCGAATCGGGTGCTCAAAAAGCCGAAAGATTTTTCAATCTTCAAAACTTTGCCGATATAGAAAATGCAGACTTGTCGCACCACATACAACAAGCCTTAAAGGCTCATCATATTTTCAAGCGTGATAACGATTACGTTGTCAACGACGGTGAAATTTTGATAGTTGACGAATTTACAGGCCGTTTAATGATAGGTAGAAGATACAGCGACGGGCTTCACCAAGCGATAGAGGCAAAAGAAAACGTTCCTATAAGAAACGAAAACAAAACTCACGCAACTATAACTTTCCAAAACTATTTCCGTTTATATAAAAAACTTTCGGGTATGACGGGAACTGCTAAAACGGAAGAAGAAGAGTTCCGTACAATTTACGGGCTTGACGTTTTGGAAATTCCTACCAACCGCCCAATGATAAGAAAGGACGAGCCGGACGTTATTTACAAAACTGAAACGGGCAAACTCCGTGCAATAATCAAAGATATTATTGAAACGCACGAAAAAGGTCAACCGGTATTAGTAGGTACGGTAACGGTTGAAAAATCGGAAGAAATTTCCCGTTATCTTATTAAAAATAAAATAAAACACAATATCTTAAACGCTAAAAACCATTTAAAAGAAGCGCAAATCATAGCACAAGCAGGTAAAAAAGGTGCGGTAACTATCGCAACCAACATGGCTGGTCGTGGTACGGATATTTTGCTTGGTGGTAACCCCGAATATCTTGCTAAACAATATTTAAGAAACAAAGGCGTTAATCCGCAAATTATAGAAATGGCAACTTCTTACGTTCAAAACGTTTCGGACGAAGTTATGGAAGTAAGAAAAGAATACCGTGATATTTTAGCCGAATACAGCGAAGAAACCGAAAAAGAAAAAGCAGAAGTAATGGCTCTCGGCGGTTTGAGAATTATAGGTACGGAAAGACACGAATCTCGCCGTATAGATAACCAACTTCGTGGTCGTGCAGGAAGACAAGGCGACCCTGGTTCTTCACTTTTCTACATTTCTCTTGAAGACGATTTGGCTAAACGTTTCGGTGGAGACAGACTTACCCGTATTTACACAACGTTTAATATTGACGAAGATACGCCAATGCAAGCCAAAATGCTTTCCAATCAAATTGAAAACGCTCAAAGAATGATAGAAGGCAAAAACTTCGGTATTCGTCGTCAAATTATTGAATACGACGACGTTATGAATACACAACGTCAAGTTATTTACGAAGAAAGAAACAAAGTTTTAAGGGGAGAAGATACTCACCAAAAGATTTTGAATTTAATTCCCGATATCGTTGCAAACATAATCGGCAACAACGCAAATATTCAACAAGAGCCGTCCAAATGGGATAAAGACAAACTCAATAAGGCTCTTGAAGACAGAGTTTTACCTATCGGAACGGATTATATAACCGACGAAAGACTTGAAAAATGGGATTACGAAGAAATTCTTAACCGTATAACCAAAAAAGTTATTTCCGTTTACGAAGAAAAAATTGCAAAGTATGCCGAACTCGGTATCAATTTTAGTGAAATTGAAAGATTTATTCTTCTTAAAAACGTTGATACCAAGTGGATTGACCATATTGACGCAATGGATGCTTTAAAACGTGGTATATCTCTCCGTGGTTATGCAAACGAAAATCCTATCAACGCATTTAAGCGTGAAGGTCTTGAAATGTTTGATAGTATGATTGAAAGTATTCAAAACGATACCGTTGCAATCTTACTTAAAGCAGAAATAAAGAATATACCGCAAAGAAAACCGCAAACGGAAGAACTTTCGGAAAATAATTCGGAAAACCAAAGTAAAACGATAGTAAAAGGCAAAAAGGTTGGAAGAAACGACCCTTGTCCTTGCGGAAGCGGATTAAAATATAAAAATTGTTGTGGAAAAAATTAAAATATGTTAAGAACCGATTTGTATCATCAAAAAATAGACGATTTAAAAGTTACGCTCAAAGAGGCGGGTTATTCTCTCAATATAGAAACCGCCCGTGATGAACTTTTAGGTTACGAAAAAGAACTTGAAAAAGAAGAAGTTTACACGAACTTACAATTATCTACCGAAATATCAAGAAAGGCACAAGCGGTAAGAAACAAAATTGAAGCGTTTGATAAAGCCGAAAAGGCTATAAGCGACGCCGAAGAAATAGTTGCTCTTGCCGAAGAAGAAAACGACGATTCCTTTATGGAAGAAGTTGAAAACGAACTTAAAATTGCCGAACAAGATATAGAAGAAATGCGTTTACAAGCGTTACTTCGTGGTAAATACGACAGTTGCAACGCAATTTTAACCTTGCACGCAGGTGCAGGCGGAACGGAAGCGTGCGACTGGACGGAAATGCTTTACCGTATGTATATTTGTTATGCCGAAAAGCACGAGTATAAAATTACCGAACTTGATAGACTTCCCGGCGATACCGCAGGAATAAAGAGTGTATCTTTTAAAGTTGAAGGAACGAACGCTTACGGCTATTTAAAAGCAGAAAAGGGCGTTCACAGACTTGTTAGAATTTCTCCGTTTGACTCAAACGCAAGAAGACAAACTTCTTTTTCTTCACTTGAAGTAATGCCGGAAATTGATAACGACGACGAAATTGAAATCCGTCCCGAAGAATTAAAAGTAGATACTTACCGTTCAAGCGGTGCAGGTGGACAACACGTTAATAAAACGGAATCTGCAATAAGAATAACGCACTTGCCAACGGGAATAATCGTAGCGTGCCAAAACGAGCGTTCTCAAATACAAAACCGTGAACAAGCAATGCGTATGCTTATGAGTAAACTCGTTGAAAAGCGTGAGGCGGAAAGACTTCAAGAGGCACAAGACATTAAAGGCGAAATCAAAAAGATAGAGTGGGGTAGCCAAATACGTTCTTACGTATTCTGCCCGTACACTCTTGTAAAAGACCACAGAACGGGTAGTGAAAACAGTAACGTTCAAGCGGTTATGAACGGAGAAATTGACAGTTTTATAATAGACTATCTTAAAAAATCATAATGGAATACGAAAGTATAATAAAAAACAGTCAAATTAAAAAAGACGCCGTGATTTTGGCAATAGAATCAAGTTGCGACGAAACGGCTTGTGCCATCGTTAAGGGTGGAAGGGAACTTCTATCTTCCGTTATAATGAGTTCTATGAAAGAGCATATACCTTTCGGCGGAGTTGTTCCCGAAATAGCGTCAAGGGCTCACACGAGTGCAATTTCTTTGACGGTAGAAAAAGCGGTAAAGGACGCAAATCTTACCTTAAAAGATATTGATGCGGTGGCGGTAACTTACGGAGCAGGGCTTTTGGGAGCATTGCTTGTAGGCGTATCTTATGCAAAAGCACTTGCCTATTCGTTAGGAGTTCCGCTAGTTCCCGTAAGTCATATTAGGGGACATTTGTCGGCGTCCTATTTGTGTGATAAAAATTTAGAACCGCCTTTTTTAAGTGTTCTTGCAAGCGGTGGTCATACGGCGATAATAATTGTTGAAGATTATTACACTTATAGAATTTTAGGTCAAACGCTTGACGATGCGGTAGGCGAAGCCTTTGATAAGGTGGCAAGAGTTTTGGGTTTGGAGTACCCGGGCGGTCCTAATATAGAAAGGCTTGCAAAAGAAGGTGCAAACGTCGTTAAATTACCGCCAATGCTTAAAGGTCAAAAAAATTACGATTTTTCGTATAGCGGACTTAAAACGGCGGTTATAAATTACGTAAACACTCAAAAAATGAAAAACGAAGATTTTTCCAAAGCGGACGTTGCTTGTTCGTTTCAATGTTCGGCAATAGACGTTTTGGTTGAAAAAGCAATTCACGGAGCGGTTCAAAACGGAATAAAAACGCTAACGGTAGGCGGTGGCGTAGGAGCGAACGGCTACTTGCGTGATAGGCTTGAAAAAGAGTGTAAAAAACACGGTTTCAAATTAGTTTTACCCGAGAAAAAACTTTGTACCGATAATGCGGGTATGATAGGAGCGGAAGGCTATTTGCAATATTTAAACGGCAATTTTTCGGGTTTAACCTTAAATGCGAAAGCGAGTGTGAAATTATCATAATGTTTAATAAGTTTTTTTCTATATTTATAAAAGACAGTGAAAACTGTTCCGATAAAAAAGTAAGAGCAAGATACGGTAAATTTTGCAGTGTGTTCGGAATAGTAATGAACGTTATATTATGTGCGTTAAAAGGCTTGATAGGATTTCTATCGGGCTCTTTGTCTATTGTGAGCGATGCCGTAAACAATTTGAGCGATGCGTCAAGTAACGTTATCACCTTGTTCGGTTTCCGTTTGGCGGAACGTCCGGCAGACGAAGAACACCCATACGGTCACGGTAGATACGAGTATATTGCAGGTCTTATGGTTGCTCTTGTAATTTTGGTAATTGATATAGAACTTTTTAAAGAAAGTATCAAAAAAATTATCACGCCCACAAGCGTTGAGTTTTCAACCGTTACGTTTATAGTCTTAACGGTTGCTATCGCAGTTAAAATTTTAATGGCACTCGTATATTTGTCGGCAGGTAAAAAAATAGAAAGTAAAACGATTATCGCTACGGCAGTGGATAGCAGAAACGACGTTTTAACTACTCTTTTAGTTTTAATTTCGGTAATAATAAATAAAGTATTTGATATAAATGTGGACGGGTACGCAGGCGTTATATTATCTATATTAGTATTTATAAGCAGTTTCTCTTTAATTAAGGACTCCACGAGTTTAATTCTCGGTAAAGGAGCGTCAAAGGAAACGGTTGATAAACTTAAAGATAAACTTTTATCATACCCCGAAGTGTTGGGAATACACGACCTTATGGTGCACGATTACGGCGTAGGCAATCAATTTGCAAGCGTACACGTAGAAATGTCGTCAAAAGAAGACCCGCTTAAAAGCCACGAAGTTATAGACGAAATAGAAAGGGAAGTATTTAAAGAAACTAATGTTCATCTGGTTATTCACTATGACCCGATAAATATAGACGACGCTTTACTTTTGGAAATGTATAAATATTTAACGGAAGAAGTTAAAAACTTAAACGAGAATATAACCGTTCACGATTTAAGAATTTTAAGGGGAGTAGAAAAACATATCGCCATATTTGATATGGTTATAGGTAATGAGATTAAAATAAAAGAAGAAGTAGCGAAAAAATATATAAGCCAAAAAGTTGCGGAAAAATATCCTGATTTTTCTTGCAATATAACGGTTGAAAAAAGTTACGTTCAAAGTGAATTTATGCGTGGTAAAAACTAATTTACCACGTTTTTTATTTTCAAAAACGTATATATGCGTAAATTTTATGCAATTATGCGTAAATATTCATTATTTTATGCATAAATTAAATAAAAATAAATTTTTTATGAATTTTTTTAAAATATTATGCAAAAATAGTTGACATTAAAAAAAGTAAGTAGTATAATCGCATTGTAATCAAGAAACGGTTACGAAAAATCAATTTGAAATTTAATTTTAGGAGATAAAAATTATGAAAAAATTATTAACAGGTTTAGTTGCAGGCGTTTTAGCAGTTGCAACATTATTCACACTTACCGCTTGCGGTAAAAAAGACAAAGAAATCAAAGTTTACACTTCTTATGATTTAACGTCTGAAAGTTATGCTTTTGCAGTAAAAAAGGGTAACAGTACAGTTTTAGACGCTGCGAACGAAGTTCTTGATGAAATTAAAAATAACGGTCAACTTGAACAAATTATCAATTCGTTCTTTGACGGAACTTCAACTTTCACTTACCAAAATCCGGTTGCTACATTACCAACTGATCACGAAACTTACTTCATTGTTGCAACAAATGCTTACTTCCCACCGTTTGAATACTATGAAGGTGTTAAATTTTCAGGTGTAGATATGCAAATTGCTACTTTAATTGCAACAAAGTTAAATAAAACTCTTTACATTTTAGATGAAGAATTTGATTCGTTAATTCCGTCTGTTCAAAACGGAGAGGCAGACATTGCTATGGCTGGTATGACCGTTAACGAAACTCGTAAACAACAAGTAGATTTTACCGCAGAATATTACGAATCCGCACAAGTTATTATGACGCTTGCAAAAGATCCTTTATTTAAAGATTGTAAATCAGGTGAAGAAATTATTGAAATTTTGGAAAAACAAAATTCTTCATATAAAGTAGGAACTCAAAAAGCAACTACCGGATATATGTTCAGTAAAGGTGATGAAGATTTTGGTTATGACGGTTTCAAAAATCTTACAACTTTAGATTATACAAACGGTGTTTTAGCGGCTAAAGATTTACAAAACGGAAAAATCAATGCTGTTATTATTGATAAACAACCTGCAATAATGATTGCAAAAAAACTTAATGGTTAATAAGTAAATCTATGAATAATTTTCAGATATTTTTTAGACAACTTATAGATAAAGAAGGATATATCTTAGTATTGCAGGGTCTTAAAACGACCCTGCTTATTGCAGTTTTAGGCCTTTTAATAGGCTTAATATTAGGTTGTATTCTTGCAATTTTAAAACTTTTACCCGGTAACGGTGTTGTAAAAAAAGTTTTAGGTGGCGTTACGGACGTGTACGTTTCTCTATTTCGTGGAACTCCAATGGTTGTACAGTTGTTGATTGTGCACTTTGTTCTTTTCCCTTCGTTAGGTATTACAATACCGTCGTCCGTTGAAGGTATTATTGCCTTCGGTTTAAATTCTGCGGCGTACGTTTCCGAAATTATGCGTGGTGGTATTTTATCTATTGATGCAGGACAAATGGAAGCAGGTAGGGCGTTAGGTCTTACTTACGGAAAGACGATGATAAAAATTATTATTCCGCAAGCAATAACTAACGTTATACCTACGTTAGGAAACGAATTTATAGCACTTATAAAAGAAACTTCTGTTGTTAGTTTTATTGCAGTAACCGATATTACCAAAGCATTTCAAGCAATGGCAAGTAGTACGTATGAATTTATCGTACCGTATCTTATGCTTGCGGTAGTATATTTAACTATCGTTTTAATTGCTACGGGAATAATAAAAATAATAGAAAGGAGATTACGTGCAAGTGATAGAAGATAATAATTTAAATGAGAACGTTCAACCGAATTACATAATTAAGGTTAACGGATTATATAAAAATTTTGAAAAATTGCAAGTGTTAAAAGGTGTTTCAATAGATATAAAAAAGGGAGAAAAAGTTGTAATTATAGGACCTTCGGGTTCGGGTAAATCAACCTTTTTAAGGTGTATGAATTTATTGGAAACCCCAACTTACGGTGAAATATGGTTTGAAGGAAAACTTTTAACTCCTGTTGACCCGTATTTGCATAAAGAAATTATAAGAAATTCAAATACTTATAAAAATCTCGTTGAAGAAATAAAAAACAGTAATGATAATAAACTTTCTGACGAAGAAATTGATAAAGAAGTTATTGCAAAAATAAAAGCCGAAGATTTATTAAAGAAAAACGAAGGAAAAGAATTTAAAAACAAAACCAACGAATTATATAAAACTTACTTTCAAGATTTGAATATAACACGCCGTAAAATAGGTATGGTTTTCCAACATTTTAATTTGTTTAACAACTTAACTATTTTAGGAAATATGATACTTGCACCTGTCCAACTTAAATTAAAAACGAAAGAAGAAGCAGAAGAAAAGGCGTTAAAATTATTAAAAAGAATTGGTCTTGAAGACAAGGCAAACGTTTATCCTTCAACTTTATCGGGTGGACAAAAACAACGTATAGCAATAGTTCGTTCTCTTATGATGGAACCGGACGTAATGCTTTTTGACGAACCTACTTCGGCATTAGACCCCGAAATGGTAGGCGAAGTTTTGGAACTTATGAAAGAGTTGGCAAACGAAGGTATGACTATGGTAGTCGTAACTCACGAAATGGGTTTTGCAAGAGAAGTCGCAAACAGAGTAGTTTTCATTGACGGTGGTAAAATACAAGAAGAAAACGAACCGAAAGAGTTCTTTGCAAATCCTAAAAATGCAAGACTTAAAGAATTTTTATCAAAGGTGTTATAAAAAAGGAGTTATTTATGGATAAGAAAGATATTAAAAAAGTTGTACTTGCTTACAGTGGCGGATTAGATACATCAATCATTATTCCGTGGCTTAAAGAAAATTATAATAATTGTGAAGTAATAGCAGTTTCCGCCGACGTAGGTCAAGGCACCGAACTTGACGGACTTGAAGAAAAGGCAATCAAAACGGGTGCAAGCAAACTCTATATTGAAGATTTAACCGACGAATTTGTTGACGATTATATTATTCCTACCGTTCAAGCAGGTGCTTTGTATGAAGAATATATGCTTGGAACTTCGTTTGCTCGTCCGGTAATAGCAAAAAGAATAGTTGAAATTGCCAAAAAGGAAAATGCAGACGCTATTTGTCACGGTTGTACTGGTAAAGGAAACGACCAAGTTCGTTTTGAACTTGCTATAAAAGCCCTTGCTCCCGATATGAAAATTATCGCTCCATGGCGTGAATGGTCAATCAAATCCCGTGAAGAAGAAATTGAATACGCCGAAGCACACGACGTACCGCTTAAAATCAATAGGGAAACCAACTATTCAAAAGATAAAAACTTATGGCACTTATCTCACGAAGGTTTAGACCTTGAAAATACGGGTAACGAACCGAAATACGAACAAAAAGGCTTTTTGGAAATGGGTGTTTCTCCAATAGACGCTCCCGATATGCCAACATACGTTACTCTTGATTTTGAAAAGGGTAAACCCGTTGCACTTGACGGCGAAAAAATGAGTGCTAAAAATATCGTTTTAAAACTTAACGAATTAGGCGGAAAGAACGGTATCGGTTTATTAGATATCGTTGAAAACCGTTTAGTCGGTATGAAATGCCGTGGCGTTTACGAAACTCCGGGCGGTGCAATATTGTATTTTGCTCACAACTATTTGGAAACTTTGTGTCTTGATAAATACGTAGCACATAAAAAGCAAGAACTTGCAATCACTTTTGCCGACCTTGTTTATAACGGACAATGGTTTACTCCGCTTCGTGAAGCGTTAACCGCTTTCGTTGATAAAACGCAAGAAAAAGTTACCGGTAAAGTTAAAATCAAACTTTATAAAGGCAATATGATAAAAGCAGGTGCTTGGAGTGATTATTCACTTTACAGTGAAGAAATTGCAACTTTCGGCGAAGACCACGTTTATAATCAAGCCGATGCAACAGGCTTTATCAACTTGTTCGGTTTACCGATAAAAGTTCAAGCCGAAGTGAACGAAAAAAATAAAAAATAAGGTTAATTATGGAAAAAATTTGGGCAGGGCGTAGTACAGATAAACTTAATAAAGACGCAGAAGATTTTAACACTTCGCTCCCGTTTGATAAAAAATTATACCGTCAAGATATAAAAGGAAGTATCGCACACGCAACAATGCTTTCAAAGTGCGGAATTATAGATAAAACGGACGGAGAAAAAATTGTATTTACGCTCAAACAAATTCTTTCGGAAATTGAAGAAGGTAAACTCGTAATTGAAGGCGAAGCGGAAGATATTCATAGTTTCGTAGAGCAAACCTTAACCGAAAGAATAGGCGACGCAGGTAAAAAATTACATACGGCAAGAAGTAGAAACGACCAAGTAGCCGTTGATTTTAAAATGTACGTTATTGAAAAAGCGGAAGAAGTTAAACTTTTGCTTTTAGATTTAATTAAAGTTTTAAACGACAAGGCAAGTGAAAATTTAGATGCGATAATGCCGGGTTATACCCATTTGCAAAGGGCTCAACCAATAACTTTTGCTCATCACTTGCTTGCTTATGCGTCAATGTTCGTAAGGGATTATTCAAGGCTTACAGACGCTATAAAGCGTATGAGCGTTTGCCCACTCGGTAGCGGAGCGTTAGCAGGAACTACCTATCCTATTGATAGGCAGTTTACGGCGGAACTTTTAGGCTTTGAAACTTATTCCGACAACAGTATTGACGGTGTTTCCGATAGGGATTTTTGCGTAGAAGCGTTATCTTCGTTAAGCATAATTTCAATGCACCTTTCAAGACTTTCCGAAGAAGTAATTTTATGGACGAGTTGGGAATTTGCTTACGTTGAATTAACAAACGAGTTTACAACGGGTTCTTCAATAATGCCACAAAAGAAAAATTCCGATATGGCGGAACTTATTCGTGGTAAAAGCGGAAGAGTTTACGGCGATTTATTCGCAATGCTTACCGTTTTAAAAGGTTTGCCACTTGCTTATAATAAAGATTTACAAGAAGATAAAGAGTGTGTTTTTGACGCCTTTGAAACGGTAATAAATTGTTTGAAAGTATGTGCACCTATGCTTGCAACTTGTAAAGTAAAAAAAGAAAATATGCTTTCTAACGCAAAAAAAGGTTTTATAAACGCAACCGACGTTGCCGACTATTTAACCAAGAAAGGTATGCCGTTTAGAACTGCTTATAAAATTACGGGAATTATCGTAAAAGACTGTATTCAAAAAGGAATAACGCTTGAAGATTTAAAATTAGAAGAATTTAAAGAATATAGCGAACTTTTTGATTTTGATATTTATACGGCAATAGATTTTACCGAGTGTGTAAATAAGCGTTTGTCGGGCGGTGGAACAAGTCAAGTAGAAGACGAAAAGTATATTAAAAAATTAAACTTGTTTTTAAAGCAAAATTCATAGAGTAAAAAGGGGTTGAAAATAAAAATCAA
>JAZRVG010000080.1:0-4182 GCA_045599025.1 Christensenellaceae bacterium
AGCAGTATTCAGTAAGAAATACGCAATGCATATCGTAGATAGAGTAGGCGGTGGCGACAGTTTCGGTGGTGGTTTAATTTATTCTTTATTAAACGGCTATGAACCGCAAAGAGCAATAGAATTTGCAGTTGCCGCAAGTTGCTTAAAACACTCAATAGAAGGCGACTACAATATGGTAAGCGTTAGCGAAGTTGAAGCGCTTGCAAAAGGAAACGCATCGGGTAGAGTTCAAAGATAAATATTTTTCAAAATATTGTCCATAATATAATTAACAAAGCACCGCACGGTTTTTATGCGGTGTTTTAGTTAAAGGGGCAATATTATGAATAATTTTAACGGTGATAATAATTTAGACGAAATAATGTGGGCTATGTTCCAAAGTTCGGGTAAAATAAGTTATTATTTGTTCGGTAAAGAATTAAAGAAAAACGAAAAGAAAAAGCAAATAGAAAAAGAGAAGGAATAATGGAAATAAAAGTTAACGCCGTAGTCGTCCGTTCGGTAGATTATAAAGACAACGATAAAATTTTAACTTTATATTCTTTGGAACGGGGCAAGATAACCGCAGGAATAAAAGGGGTAAAAAAGCCTAATGCAAAACTTAAATTTGCATCCGAGCCCTTTTGTTTTGCCGAGTATGTTTTGGCGGAAAAAAACGGGAGATTTACGGTAATAAACGCAAGTTATATAGACAGTTTTTACAATTTGCGTTTAAACGTAAAAAAATATTATTCCGGCGAAGTTTTGCGTGATTCTATAAATTCGTTTATAGAAGAAAACGCCGTTGACGAGCAGTTGTTTTCAAGTTTCGTAAACGCCGTAAAAGATATTTGTTACGGCGAAAACGAAAAATATTATTTGGCTAAATTTTTGTTTTTCTTAACCGAAAATTTAGGTTACGGCATAGTTGATACGAACTGTTATTCTTGCGGTGAAGTAATAAACGGTAGAGTGTTTTTTAGAATTTCGGACGCAGTTTTTTCGTGCGAAAATTGCAAGGCGGAAAATTTTATGGAAATAACCAAAGAAACCTATAAAGGTATTTCCGCATTGAGAAAAAACGAAGAAATCAAAGACGAAAATATTTTAAATAAAACTTTAAAGTTTTTGTCTTATTATTTGTCGGTTAAAGGCGAAATGCGTTTAAACGGAATTGACGATTTAACGGTTTAGCATTTTTACCTTAATTTGAACGATTTTGAACCTTGTAATAATAAAAAAATGCAAAATATACTCAAAAGTATAAAAAAACACTTGAAAAAAATTCAAAAATATTGTAATATATGTTGTATGAAATATCTTAACGCAACAATTCAAAGAATTTTTTCAAGAATTTTTACGGGGATAGTATTAAGTTTTTAAAAGAACGCCTTATTTTTTGGCGTTCTTTTATAATATGGAAAACAAAAAATAAAAATAATAAACATTTTAAAGGAGAAGTTTATGAAGTACGTATATCTTTTTAGCGAAGGCAACGGAAAAATGCGTGAACTTTTAGGCGGTAAAGGTGCTAACCTTGCCGAAATGACTAAACTCGGCTTACCTGTTCCACAAGGTTTCACGATTACTACCGAAGCTTGTACGCAATACTACAACGACGGAAGAAAAATCAATGACGAAATAATGGCCGAAATAATGAAAAACGTTAAGACCATGGAAGAAATTAACGGTAAAAAATTCGGTGATTTAAAGAATCCGTTACTCGTTTCCGTTCGTTCCGGTGCAAGAGCATCAATGCCTGGTATGATGGATACCATTTTAAACCTTGGTTTAAACGATAAAGTAGTTGCTGCTATGATAGCAGGCAACCCTGATCCTAAATTTGAAAGATTCGTTTACGACAGTTACAGAAGATTTATTCAAATGTTCTCCGACGTTGTAATGGAAGTTGGTAAAAAATACTTTGAAGAACTCATTGACAAGAAAAAAGCAGCAAAGGGTGTTCAATACGACGTTGAATTAACTGCTCAAGATTTAAAAGAACTTGCTATTGAATTCAAACAAGAATACAAAAAACAACTCGGTAAAGACTTCCCGGACGATCCTATCGTTCAATTAAACGAAGCAATCCGTGCCGTATTCCGTTCTTGGGACAACCCACGTGCTAACATTTACCGTATGGACCACGATATTCCTTATTCTTGGGGTACCGCAGTTAACGTTATGCCGATGGTATTCGGTAACTTAAACAACAATTCAGGAACGGGCGTTGCGTTCACTCGTAACCCTGCAACCGGCGATAAGAAACTTATGGGTGAATTCCTTGTAAACGCTCAAGGTGAAGACGTAGTTGCCGGTGTTAGAACTCCGATGCCGATAACCGAAATGGCAGAAAAATTCCCAGAAGCATACGATCAATTCGTTAAAGTTTGTGGACTTTTGGAAGACCACTACCGTGATATGCAAGATATGGAATTCACCGTTGAAAACGGTAAACTCTATATGCTTCAATGCCGTAACGGTAAGAGAACTGCTCAAGCCGCAATCAAAATCGCTTGCGATTTAATTGACGAAGGTATGATTACCGAACAAGAAGCAATCATGCAAATTGACGCTAAAACTCTTGATATGCTTTTACACCCGCAATTTGACGCAAAGGCTTTAAAAGTTGCCGATAAGGACAACCTTGTTGGTAAGGGTATTGCCGCTTCTCCGGGTGCTGCCGCAGGTCAAATCGTATTTACCGCAGAAGACGCAGTTATTGAAGGTAAAAAAGGTAAGAAGGTTATTCTTGTAAGACTTGAAACTTCTCCGGAAGATATTGAAGGTATGAAATATGCTCAAGGTATCTTAACCGTACGTGGCGGTCAAACTTCTCACGCAGCCGTAGTTGCTCGTGGTATGGGTACTTGTTGCGTTTCCGGTTGTGGCGATATTAAAATGCACGAAGAAGAAAAATATTTTGAACTTGCAGGTAAAGTATTCCACGAAGGCGACAACCTTTCACTTGACGGTTCAACCGGTTCTATTTACGACGGTTTAATTAAAACCGTTCCTGCCGATCCTAACTCAGGTTACTTCGGAAGAATTATGAAACTTGCCGACAAGTTTAGAGCAATGGGCGTTAGAACTAATGCCGATACTCCGGAAGACGCTCAAAGAGCCGCTGAACTCGGTGCACAAGGTATCGGTCTTTGCCGTACCGAACACATGTTCTTCGGACCTGGTAGAATTGATAAATTCCGTGAAATGATTTGTGCAGAAACCGTTGAAGAAAGAGTTAATGCACTTGAAAAAATTGAACCTATGCAACAAGCAGACTTTGAAGGCTTAATGGAAGCACTTAAAGGTCAACCCGTTACTATTCGTTTCCTTGATCCACCACTTCACGAATTCGTTCCTACGAGTGAACAAGATATTGAACTTTTAGCAAACGCTCAACACAAGACGGTTGCCGAAATTAAACAAATTTGTTCTGCACTTCACGAATTCAACCCGATGATGGGACACCGTGGTTGCCGTCTTGCCGTAACTTATCCGGAAATTGCAGTAATGCAAACCAAAGCAGTTATCAAAGCAGCAATCAACGTTCAAAAGAGACATCCGGACTGGAACGTAGTTCCCGAAATTATGATTCCGCTTGTTGGTGAAGTTAAAGAACTTCAATTCTGCAAAGAAACAGTTGTTAAAACTGCCGACGAAGTTATTAAAGAATCAGGCGTGGAACTTAAATACGAAGTTGGTACTATGATTGAAATTCCTCGTGCAGCATTAACTGCCGACGATATCGCAAAAGAAGCCGAATTCTTCTGCTTCGGTACTAACGATTTAACTCAAATGACCTTTGGTTTCTCTCGTGATGACGCAGGTAAATTCCTTACTTCTTATTATTCTAATAAGATTTACGAATCTGATCCGTTTGCACGTTTAGACGTAACGGGCGTTGGTAAACTTATGAAGATGGCAGTTACACTCGGTAAAGGTGTAAACAGCAAACTTCACTGCGGTATTTGTGGTGAACACGGTGGTGATCCGTCTTCTATTGAATTCTGTCATGAAATCGGATTAGACTACGTATCATGCTCTCCGTTCAGAGTTCCAATCGCACGTCTTGCCGCCGCACAGGCTAACATCAAAAACCCCAGAAAGTAAGCTTTTAGTCGGGTTTTGAGCAAAATAGCTTGTTCCTATCGTAAATTAGCATAAATTATAGCCATTCTCATCTTTGAGAGTGGTTATTTT
>JAZRVG010000081.1:0-15607 GCA_045599025.1 Christensenellaceae bacterium
TTTAAACGTGATTTACAATCATAATCTTCAAGAATCACCGTATAATAGAAACGAAGTTAGAAAAACGGAAAAGGAAATAAAAAACAAGTTTGGAGAAGACATAGTAATTTATGTTTCTAATTACGGTTTAGTTTCTCCAAATCCGTTTTTCAACGATATGGAATTTATAACCGTTGAACACAGTTTTTCTATGACGGCGGAAGAAAAACGCACGTTGGCGTCAATTATAAACAAAAGCGTAACCAAAGTAAAAACAGCGGAAAAAATAGACGTTATCGTTTCTTTTAGAAAAATAGAAGAAGACGATTTGTATTATTTTAAAGAAGGTAAAGAATAATTTATCAGTAATAAAATTCACAAGTTTTCTTGTGAATTTTTATTTTTTTTAACTAAATTCTACGTAAAAATCAACGCTTGTAAAATATATTCAATTTTGTGACGCTAGTGTGACAGTATTGTGGTATAATATAATAAAATAAAACGTTTAGGAGTAAAAAAAATGAATATACGTGATTATTATTCGCAACTTGTTGCTAAATTTAGCGAAATGGAAGAAAAGTTAAAAGACGAAAATATTAACTATAAAGAAGAAGCAAAACTTAAAGTTGATAAAATAGTTTTTGTAAAAAGAAGACGTGATTTCTTTAATCAAATTTCTTCCTTGTTAGATTATGACGACGAGCGTGAAATTTTAAAAGAATTTATGCCACAAGAATCTTTTAACCGTGCTATATCTAACTATGAGCGTACTCAAAAGCGTAATTACGTTGAATATTTAACGGGAAAAGGCAAAATAAAACCCGATCAAGACAAAATCAAAACAAATAGGGAAGTAGAGAATAAATCACTTGACGAACTTCGTGCGTTAGTTGAAGAAACGGGCGGAAAAGAAGCGTTAGACAACGTTAAATTAAAAGGAATTCTTACTTCTTGCCCGCTACACCTTTTTGATAAAGTTGCCGATAAAATGGTAGAAAAATATAATGAAAAAATTTCTACCGAAAAGCAACAAGAAGTTATTGATAAAGTGGAAAAAAACATATCTTTCTTTGATATGAAAAAGGAAGATATTACTTCTCCTAAATATCATACCGAAATAGAAAACGTAAAAAATACTATTACCGCTACCGATATGCCTTTAAAGGAAAACGGCGAATATTACACCAAAGAAGAAGTTCTTGAAGCGTTGAATTTCGTTGACGGACAATTAGTTGTGATAAATAACGGTGTTAATCCGGATGATTTTAGAAGTGCAGTTGAAGGCGTTCAAGAAAAGCAATCTTCAAAAATCGGTAGAGAATTTATTGACGGTAACGCCGAATTGAAAAATAGCGTTCAAGTAAATTCAAGCAATAAAAAATTGTATCAATGGGTAGGGCCGAAAACCGAACAAGACGTTAAAGCGTTTGAAAAAATGCGTAACATGGAATTTAATTTTTCCGAAAAATATAAAAACGATTATAAATATATGCTCCGTCGTCTTGACGAAATAAATCAAGTTAAAGCAGGCGGAAGCGGTGAAGAAGAAACGAAAGCGTACGGCTTTGGTAAATTGCAAAAAACTACCTCAAAACTTCAAAAAGCCATAGAAAATGGTGATAACGCAAATATAATAAAACTTTCGTTAGAGTATAAAAAAGATTATAACGATATGAAGGAACTCGTTGATTTTGCCGAAGAGAACTTTTCAAAAGACCCGATTATATATGCTGGAAATTTGGACGTTGCCCGTACGGAAACTTTACCTTTTGAGTTCCGTCAAAATATGAGAGTAGTATCGCATATCAACTCTTGTTTTACGGCACTTACCTTCCTTAAAAATAATAATTTAAGCATTGACGAATTCGTTGAAAATCCGTCAAAAGTAATGTTCAATTACTCAATGCCTACGGAAATTCACGATGCTAACTACTATGCAAAACAACCTTATAAAACCAAAACGGTAACCGAAATGGTAAACGGCGTTCCAACCGAAAAAACGGTTTCCGTACCACGTACTTTTGCTCAAATGTACCGTTTTATACGTAGTAGCACGTTTGACAATATTGTATCGGCAAAATCCGTAGATTACGCAGGTTCCCGTGCGATTGACGGTTTGGCAAAATGTTGTCCGGACGAAAATCAACGCAAATACAATTTGGGAATTTTAATGATAAACGGTATGACCAAGGAATACGCTTCCGCTTATGCCAATAAAGGCCGTATAGGAAGTAATATTCTTGCATACGAAAACTTATTCGTTATGAACGACGATGAGCGTGATTACGTTAAGGCACTCCCGGGAGATATAGCGTACAATCCGAAGACGAACGAAGTGGAATCGGGCAAATTTGATATTTTTGAACGTTTTAGCAAAACGCAAGTTGATTTTAACGAGTTTAATACAAAGATTATCGACGCCCTTCGTAGTTATTACGAAGATGAAACCCAAATGAACATACAAACGGAAGATTTTGTTACGGTGCTTCAATTAGCAACGGCAAAACTTCTTACGGTAAAAAGAGAAGAAAAAAATCAATCGGGTTATAAGCAACTTAAAGATTTCGTTAAAAATCCTTATAAAGAAATTGCTAAATTAAGAGAACAATGGGGCATGCTTCCTTTAAAGGAAAAAGATATCAAGGAAAAAATAGAAAACAGTATAAAAGTCGGCGAAAGTTTTGAAAAGTTTATAGACGGTTCAAAATTTAGCAAAAACTTAAAAACTGTTGAAAAGGATTTAAATAAAGCAATAAAAACCAAAGAAAAAGCGTTTGAAACCGAATTTAAAAATGCGGAAGATAAGGAAAAAGCAAAAGTTGAGTTTTTAAGAAGTTTGAAAGAAGATTTCAAAACGGGCAAAATAACCGAATATTACTATACAAAACGTAGCGAACAAATAATGAACGGTAGTGATGAAAAAGCCCCGTCAATGTTTAGAATTGACGATTTCCCGAAACTTAAAAACTATACTCCAAATCTTTCCGCAGAGGAAATGGACGGGCTTTCAAAAGAAGATATAGAAATTCTTTACAACAGAGATAAAGAGCGTGCGAAACTTGAAAAAGAAACTTTCTTACGCCGTAACGGGCTTGAAAAAGCAGGCGTAATTAGTGAAGAAACACGCAAACTTGAAGATAAGGCAACGCCGATAATAAGTTCAACCGTACTTGTTGAAAAAGACGGTAATTTAGAAAATGTTGAAATTGAATCTTTCTACAATTCACTTCAAAACGAAGTAAGTGATAATAAAGAAGTTAATGTTTCCGAATTTATTGAAGAAGAAATAAAAACCGAACCGGAGAAAGATAATTCCTTAATTTCATAACTTTCAACGGCCACATAACAGTGGCCGTTTTTTACTTTTTTCTTGATTATTCTCGGTAAAAGTGCCACAAATTATAAAATAAAGGAAAAACTTATGAGCGGTGTAGTAGTTTATATTCACGGAAAGGGTGGAAATTATAAAGAATATTTGCATTATGTAACGCTTTTTAATAATATGAAAGTCGTGGGTTTTGACTATAAATCTACAACCCCGTGGGACGCTAAAAAGGAATTTTTAGACTACTATAACGGTATAATAAAAGAGTACGACAAAGTTATAATAGTTGCAAACAGTATAGGTGCGTATTTTACTTTAAACTCTTTAAGTGAAAAACAAATTGAAAAAGCGTATTTTATATCTCCTGTGGTTGATATGGAAAAACTAATTTTAAATATGTTAAAATGGGTAAACGCCACCGAAGAAGACTTACGGTTAAAAGGGGAAATTGAAACTCCGTTTAACGAAACATTATCTTACAAATACTTAACTTTTACTAGGGAAAATCCTATAAAATGGAATATTAAAACGCACGTTTTGTACGGGGAAAACGATAACTTAACCGACTATGAAACTATAAGTTCTTTTTGTAAAAACAATAACGCAACGTTAACCGTTATGAGTGGCGGAGAGCATTGGTTTCACACGGAAGAGCAAACGGAATTTTTAGATAAATGGATTTTAAGCACTTTATAAAATGATAAAAATAAAAACGGCTTGCCGTTTGAATAAATATATAAAAAGGAGTTTTTATGGAAACAGAAGAATTTTTAGAATTATTAAATTCGGGTGATTTTATAGCAGTGTTACTCGCAGTGGTAGCGGGACTTATTTTAATAGTATCAATAGTATCGTTGTTCGTATCCGTATTTCTTGCGGTAAAATACGTAAAGTTCAACAGAAGAAAAAACAGCGTAAACTTAACGGGTAAAGAAGTAGCAAGAAAGATTTTAGACGAAAACGGCTTAACGAATATAAAAGTTAAAGCAACGGGTTCAATAATGTTCGGTAACAGTTATAGCCATTACTTTAAAAAAGTCCGTTTAAGAAGATTAACTTGGAAAAAAGACAGTATTTCGTCTTTGGCAATGGCGTCGCAAAAGTCCGCTCTTGCAATATTAGATAAAGAAGGCGATAAAGATATGAAAAAGCGTATTCGTTTCGTACCTTTAATAACTTTCGGACCTTTTGCGTTTATTCCACTTTTAGTCGTAGGCGTATTGTTAGATATATTGATTTTTAACACTTTCGGCGTGTTCACGGCGGTTTGTATGGGTTTAGGCGTAGCGTTTTACGTTCTTGCGTTCGTACTTTCAATGCTCACGTTAAAAACCGAGCGTAAAGCACAAGAAAGGGCTTACGAAATTCTTAAAAAAGACAATTTGGCAACCGAAGAAGAACTTTCTATGATGAAAGAATTATTTCATTTATACAATATTGAGTACGTAAACGATATGATTCTTGCTATGCTTGAACTTATATACAACGTTCTTCGTATAGTAATGGCAATTCGTGGAAATTCTACGTCAAATAACAATAAGTAGTGCGTTTTTGTGACGCTTGTGTGACAAAATTATAGTATAATACAATAAAGATAATTTAAGGAAAGGTAAAATTATGCCTAAAAATGACGTGTCCTACGAAGAAAGACTTGAAAACGTTAAACTTAATAATGAAATTAGGGATATGAACCTAACAGTGCGGAGAGAAACGTCTTCTGCCAACTTAACTTCTTTTGACGATTTAGACGCTTTAATGCACGTAAAGCAAAAAAGTGACTTGACCGAAAGTGAACTTGCGGACTATAACTTATATCTTAAATTGCGTGCAGACGCAAGAAAAAAGGCGGAAGGTCCGATTTTGTATTTGAGAGAAGAAAAGAAACTCAAAACGGAGCAAGAAAGGAACGAACTTTCTAAAAAGTTAGATACTGCAAAAAAAGAATTAAACGCCCGTATAGACGAATTAAAAAATGAAATTCCTACGATATTAGACGTAACTTCAAATTTGGAAAACGTTTTTTACGAAGATATCGTCGGTATGACTTACGAAGAGTACGTTGAAAAAGTAATTGACGAAATTATTGAAGAAAAGTACGGAAAAGAGCCGGAAAACGAAGAAGAAAAAGCCGAATACGAAAAAAGAATTTTAAGCGAAAACGCTAACGGTTTTGGTGATAATTCTCCCGAAAGTTTAGAAGAGTTAAGAAATTTATATTACAATAAAATAATTACCGAAAAGCAAGAAAGCCTTAATATTTCCGTTTTAGGCGTTAATTTAAAAGATAAAATTAAGCAAGATATTCCGATAGTTTTAGAGAATTCAAGAGAAAAGCAATTAAACGCTTTTGAAAAGAATTTTCTTACCGAAAACGCAGTAATTGAATATTCAACCGAAAAGGAAGAAGAAAAAATATATAACGATATTGAACTTGCGAACAAAAACAGTATTCGTTACGTAAACGGATTGAAAATTGCAAAAAGCGTATGTGTTGATAATTTTTACGTGTTTAATGCGTTAGGCGTTATTAAAAACGTTCAAAATCAATATAAATCAATGAGTGGCGTAGGCAGATTTTTCAGTTATCTTAACCCGTTTAAAAACCCTTACCGTGACGCAAGAAATAATATTAAAGATATGATTGCTAAACTTTCCGAAAGGGCGGAAATAGATAAAAAATCAATTCAAGATTTTGTTGACGGAAAAGTAACCGTAGAACCGAAAGTGGCGGAAAATAAGCCTTCTTACGAAGAACTTGCTAATAAAGAAACCGAAATTGAAAACGATATAGTTATGAACGGCGAACCCGATTATTTGGACGCTCCTAAAAAAGAAGAAACCGTTGAAGAACTTAACGTAAATTTAGAAGAAAAAGAAATTTCGCAATTTGAAAAAGAAGAGAAGGATGTTTCACTTGAAGAAAACGGAAATCAACTTGAAGAAAACGCTAATAATAACGGAGAATTCCAAGTTGAAAACGATGATGAGAGTATATATTCCGATTCTTCCGTTGATCCCGAAGAACAAGAAAAGTACGATAGGGAAATGAAAGCGTTTGCCGAAAAATTACTTAAAGATTTCAAAGATAAAAACGTATATTCAAGCAATAACGAAACGGAAGTTTTTAACGACGACAGTATTGACGAAGAGCGTATATATTAAAACTTAAAAGCAACCTAAATTTAGGTTGCTTTTTCTTTTTTTTGGTTAAAGTTAAAGGACTATGCAAAACTGCATAGTCCTTTGGGGGTAATTGGAAAATATTTATGAAAATATTGTTAAGGCTAAATAATAATTTTATAAGTTAAAATCGTCCAAATCTTCTAACGAAACGTGGAAAGATTTATCTTCTTCTCTAAATTCGTTTAAAGTGTCGTTAACGGTGGTAGTAGTTTCTTTATTTCCTTGCTTTTTTTCGTGTTGAATTAAGCGGTTTGTAACTTCAACTTTGTCCTTATAGTCAACGTTTCCGTTAATTTCGTTAACTTTTGAATCGTAAATTTGTTTTTGAATAAGGTTGTAATCAAAATTTTTATCGTAAGTTGCCGATAATTTTTTATGCTTACCGTCAATAAGTAAGTTGAGTTTTTCTTCGTTAATTCCGAGTTTCGTTTTAGCGTTTGAAATAACGTAGTTTATTTTTTCACGAATAACCGTACTCTTATTTTTGGCAATTTTTAATTTGCCGAAAATTTTATCTTTAACGCTTACGTTAGAGTATTCCGATTTTAATTCGTTAACGAAATCCACTATCTTTTCGTAAACCTGTTTGTCAACGCAAACCTTACTTGCAACTTCCAAGCCTTTTACGTAACTTAAAAATAAAAGTTTTACTTCGCTATACGAATTTTTAATTTTGTCAATTTCCGCATAAGTTTCGTTTTCAAAACGTTGAGCCTTGCGTTTTAATTCGTCGCTTACTACCGTTTTATCGTTTTGGTTTTCGGCAATAAGTTTTAACAATTCTTTTTCTCTTTCACGTTTGTATCTGTTTATTTCTATATAAATTTTTCTGTCCGTTTCTCTGCAAATATTAACGTAATCGTCGTAGAAAGTTTTTTCTAAATCGGAAAGATTATCGTAAGTGCAAACGTTAAGTTCGGCTAAAAGATTGTCAAAATTTTGCGAATTGTTTATTGCGTTTTCTCTTTTTTTTATATTTTCGTTATATTTCAAAAGAGCGTTTTTAAGCATAACGGATTTGTCTTTTTCCTGTAAAAAGTCGTCTATTTTCGTTTGATTTTTAGAAAGTTCTTCTTTGTTTTCGGGTATTGTAAATCCTTGAAGTTTAAAATAATCGTTAAGTTCGGAAAGATTTTTGTTTCTTACGGCGTTTTCTTGAATATTACCTATATCGTTATAGTCAAGTGCGTAATTTTTCATTTTTTCCGTAAAATCAACTATTATTTCCTTTTCTTCCGCATTAAAGTTCAATGCGTCCAAATAATCGTTAAAATCTAAAACGTAATCGCTCATAGTAGCGTTAGGTTTTTCGCATTTGGAAAATAAAATGCTTTTAAAAGAGAATTCTTCGCCGTTAGACGCTAAAACTTTGTTCGCACCTAGTAAAATTTGAACGAAAAAACGCTTATCTCTTGCCTTTGCTTTTTCTAATATTATGTTTTTTTCGTTTTCAAAAGTCGTAACGTAGTCAAAATTACTTGCGTATAAATCTTTTGAATAGTTGATAGGCATAATAACTCTCCTAATAAAATTTTATTAACATATTATATTCTTCAAAACGTCACACAAGCGTCACACAAATGTTCTTAAAGTAATATTGTTTTTTCTTTTTATAAATTGACACTTTTCTCATAAAGTAATATAATATACTTTATGGGTAATCAAAGTAATGAACGTGAGTTCGGTAAAATTTTAGGGTTTAACTGTGAATTAAAAAATCATAAAGTAGCAAGAACGGTCGTTTCCGTCTTAATGTTTTTAGGTATAGTTTTTTATATTTTAAACTATGCGTTTACGGACAGAACGGTATTTTCGCAGGCAAACGTTTTTAGTATTGCACTATGTTTAGGCGCTATGGTAGGGTGTTTCGTTTTCTCTATTATTTTGCTTAACGATAGAATTAAGGCGGACGAAAGTACGGTTTATTTTTATATTCTTTTAGTCGTTATGTATATGTCCGTTTTTTCCGAAGGTACAAGTTGGATGGAAGAAGGTAAATCAAGATTGATTTTATTTAACCACGTAAACACTTTGGTTTCGTTCTTTTCGGTTTCCGTAATGCTTTTCATAAGTTGGGAATATTTCGTATGCTTGGAAAAAAAGAATAAAGAAAAAGTTTTACACAGTTACGTAATGACGTTTTTGCTTTTTTCTCAAATTTTAGTTTTGGTGCTAAATTTGTTTTTTAAGTTTATTTATTACGTGGACGAAAACGGAAATTACCGTGTGGGGAAATATTATTTAACGGTGTACGTATTCCCCGTGCTTTTATTGATTTTCGGTTTGATTTATTCGTATAAAGTAGCAAAAAACAAAAGAACGAAAACTACGGTTTTAGTTTCGTTTTTATCTACTTTCGTTTCCGCTATTTTATCTTTTTTAGAGCCCGAATATTCTTTCGGTCACATAATGCCGTACTTTATAATGGTTTTAATTTACGGTTCGGTGCAAGTTGAAAGGAATATAGAAATGCTCCAAAAGCGTGAAGAAGTTGCTAATAAAAACGCACTTTTGGCAAAACAAAGCGAAGACCTTATGCATAAAGAACAACAAATAATGGTATCGCAAATAAATCCGCATTTCTTGTTTAACACGCTAACCACTATTGACTATTTATGCAAAACCGATCCTAAACTTGCAAGTAAAACGGTTATAAATTTGGCGTCCTATTTAAGAGTGAACGTTGATACGCTAACTCAAATGGAAACGGTTGCTTTCAAAAAAGAAATGCAACACGTAAACTACTATATAGCCATAGAAAAGTTGCGTTTTTCAAATATTGAGATAGAGTTTGAAATTTTGGACGACGACTTTGAACTTCCCGCTTTAACCATACAACCGCTTGTAGAAAACGCCATAAGGCACGGAGTTAGGGGAGTAAAGAACGGTCATATTAAAATTCTTACTTATTTTAGAAACGGTGCACATTGTATCGTAATAGAAGATAACGGCGTTGGTTTTGACGTTAATAAGTTTAAAGAAGATAGCCACAAGCACGTAGGACTTGAAAACGTTAAAAAGCGTTTGCAAATTACGGTAAACGGCACTATGAGTGTGGAAAGTACCAAAGGGGAAGGTACTAAAATTACAATAATTATTCCGGAAAGAGTATAAGTGTGACGCTATTGTGACATTTCGTTTGTTAAAATTGTTGAAAATAGGAGTAATATCTAATGAACGTAGTATGCGTGGACGATGAAAATATGAGTTTAAACAACACTATTATACTTTGCAAAGAGTGCGGAGTTGATAGTGTTTTCGGTTTTTCTTCTTCAAAGGAAGCGTTAGATTTTTTTAAAGAAACCGATAAAGAAATAGATATAGCGTTTTTAGATATAGATATGCCAATTATAAACGGAATAGAAATGGCAAAAATGCTAAAAACGGTATCGCCAAACACTTTTATTATTTTTATTTCGGGTTATAAAGAATACGCTTTGGAAGCCTATCAAGCCCACGCAATCGGCTACTTAACAAAACCGATAAGTCAAGAAGAATTGCAAGCGGAAATAGATAGAGTAAACGGTTTCAAAGGAATTTTAAAAAAGAAAATAAAAGTATTTACCTTTGGCAACTTTGAAGTGTTTTACAACGATAAGCCGGTAGAATTTAAGTACAGAAAAACAAAAGAACTTTTTGCTTATTTAATTGACAGAAACGGAGTTGACGTATCAACTTCGGAAATAATGGCGGTTCTTTTTGAAGAAGACGACAAGAGTTCGTATTTAAGGAATTTAATTTCCGACCTTGTTCAAACTTTTGATAAGTTAGACGATAACTTGATAAGGCGTTCAAGGGGAATGTTAGGGCTTAACAAAACTTGCATTGATTGTGATTACTACGAATATTTAAAAGGCGATAAAAGTCTTTTTCAAGGCGAATATATGTCGCAATACAGTTTTGCGGAATATACGCTTGGGTATTTGATTAGGCAAGAGGAAAAGTAATTTAACTTTTAAGGAGAATTTATGATTAAAAAACATTTATGGCTCATCACCATATTTATTTTTATGATATCAATATTAGGTCTTTCGGGGTGCGGTGTTAAACTTATTCAACGCATAGAAGTGAAAGACGATATCGTATACGAAACCGAAATAGGGGAATTAGATTGTTCCGCTATCTCTTTAATTGCATATTTTTCCGACGGTTCTTATGAAGAAGTTCCCGTAACCGAAGATATGATTTTAGGTTCGGAAATTATTAAACTTTACAAAGAAGGCGAACAAACTTTAACGTTAGTTTATCACGACCTTGCTTGTAAATTAAAAATAAACGTTAAAAGAAAAGATATATCTTCCGGTATTTCGTTTGAAGAAGACGTGAAAACGGTCGTTTACGACGGAAAATCTCACACTATTCCGCTTGTAGGCGATATTCCCGAACAAGCAACCGTTGAATATCCTAACGGCAACGCTTTCGTAAACGCAGGCACTCACACTATCGTTGCAAAAGTAACTTGCGACGGTTACGAAGATTGTACCGTTTCTTCAACCTTAATTATTGAAAAAGCGGATTACGATATATCGGGCGTCGTTGCCGAAGACGCAGAATTTATTTACAACGGCGCTTATAAATCGGTAGTACCGCAAAACGTTCCTTCCGATATTAAAACCGTTATTACGTATTACACGAAAAACGGTTTAACGAAAGTTGATCCTCCTATTAAATCGGGCGAATATATAGAAAGAATTAGATTTATTTGTACTAACAGTAACTACAACGAAATTCCTTACAAGGACGTAAACTTAACTATTTACAACGCAACTTACGACGTTTCGTTAGTCCGTTTTGAATCAACCGACGTAACTTACGACGCAACTTCGCACTTCTTAAAAATTTTAAATCCTACTTCAATACCGGAGGGCGTTTCGGTAAAATACAGATATTACTATTTCCCTATTGACAGTGAAATTGATTTGAAAAAGGTAGAACTTAAAAACGAAAATTTAGTTGAAAATCCTACTTTGGCGGGTAATTACGTTGCAAGAGCAATATTTGAATCGGAAAACGAAAACTACGATAAAATAGAAGATATGCTTGCGTTACTTACCATTAAACGTGAAGAAATCAATTTAGGTTATATGGTTCTTGACAGCGGTTATACTTCTTACGACGGAACGGGTAAGTCTTTGGAATTTTACGGCGAATTTACTTCTCCGTATATAAAAACCAAGACGTATTATAACGGAGTGGAAACCGATAGCGTTGTCCGTGCGGGAATTTACGACGTTAGAGTGGAGTTTATTTACGAAGAAGAAGGTAAAGATTCGGGCAGTTATTTAATTAAACCGAGTTATTTGGAAGCAAAATTCTCTGTAAACAAAATTAGCGAAACGATAACTATTCCCGAAAATTCTTTATATTATAATGACGACGCATTAGAAGGTGCAAGCAAATGCGAAGTAGATAACTTACCCGAAGGCGTAATAGCAACGCTTTCCTTCTATACATTAGAAGAATCGGTTGAAGGGGAAAAAGTCCGTAAAGATATAGACAATGATAAAATTTTAAGAGACGTTGATTATCACTACGTAATGAACTTTAATTTTGAAGACGAAGATAAAGACGCAAGCGTAGAAGCCAACGAAATAACCGGTACCGTTAGATTTAGACCTTTGGCAAAGTTAAAGGAAATAACTATGTCGGAAAAGAGCGTAACTTATAACGGCGAAGCCTTTTATATATTTGCAAATATTGAAGGCGATTTAGTTCCCGAAGATATACTTATTTACGAAGGTAACGGCAAAGTTGACGCAGGCACTTATTACGTAACCGCCACCTTGGACTATGTGAAATACGAAGTTCACTGGGAAGATTTGAGCAAAGCAATAACGCAAATTGACGGAAAACTTACCATAGAAAAAGCGATAAAAGAAGTTGAGTTTTCGGCGGATAATATTGAGTATTACGACGATAGCGATAACGAAAAATACAAATTGGTAAACTTTGACTTGCTCAAATATTCAGTAGAATTGATTTTCTACGATATAAACGACGGAAGTGAAGTTTCCATAGTAGATTTAAAAAGAGATACTACTTACAAATTTGATGCAAGCCTTTCGTTTAGAGACGACGAAACGGCAAAGAACTACTATATTCCGTTAATATCAAAGGCGGAAAAGAAGTTCAAATATTTAGTAACCGATACGGAAATAAACGTAGAAGACGGGTACTTCTATTACGATAAAGATATAGTGGGCGGAGTTGCCACCGTTAAAGAAAATACGGTAAGCGTAGATTCTACCGCACCGATTGACGCTTATATCTTTGAATGTAAAGGCGAACAATCCGTTGGAGAATTCAAATGTTCCGAAATAGGTCCTTATATCGTTACCGTTATTCCGAACACCGAAAAATACGACTTTAAGTATTTGTCCGATTTCGTTGACGGTAAAACCGTAATGTTTGAAATAATAAAGAGAAAATTCGTATTTGATACTTCCAAATTTGAAAACAGAGTTATCTATTACGGTAGTGGTATTTACGAATATTCAACTACGCAAGAAATACCGGAAGATATTGATATTTATAACGTTGAATACGAATATGCAACGACCGGACAGGTTTTTGGTAATATGTACGACCCGGGCTTATATAACGTTAAATTCTACGTAGAAAGCAAATACGGTATTTACGATTGTACTTATTCTAATGCAACAATTCAATACGAAGTTAAACTTGCTAATAAGGACGACGTTTTAAAAATACCGAACCCTGTTTCCTTCTACGATGAAAATATTGATTTTGAAGTTCAAGATTTATATTTGAATTTGTGTGGCGGAATAACGGGAACTAAATCTGTTAAATTAAACGGTGTACCGGTTGACCGCTTTAAAGAACCGGGAGTTTACAAAATAACGGTAAATCTCGTTTACGACGCTAATCCTTCAATAACGGAAACGTTTGAATACGAAAAACAAATATTGAACTATACTATTCCGGAATTGTTAAACCCGTATTACGAAGGTGACAATCGTTATAAAGTACCGTATAAAGAGTTTGACCAAATCGTTGAAGTAAGTAAGTATTTTTCGGAAGATATGGACGGTGTTGCTCAAAAAGACCTTATTGTAAAGTGTAATAATAAAGTAAGAGCAATTGACGTTTATATTGAAGAATTTACCGTTTCAAGTAAATCTCACGCCTTTGAAGAATTTACGGTTAAATTAAGATTTTATGTAATTTTAGCGGATGCCTCTACTGTTGGAATAAACGAACTTAACCGTACACATCCAACACCTACCGATAAGTTTAAATGTGAAATACTTAATTGTAGATATACTCAACAAACGGCAATAAGCGGAATAGTAAGCATAGTGTATAAGTTTAGCGACGGACTTGTAGAAAATTTCAGTGCTAAAATAGGATAAAAGTAAAAAGTATTAAGGAAATATTATGAAAAACACAAAATTAGTATTTATAATAACGGTACAATTAGTTTGTTTCGCTATTAGTAACTTAATAACTATTCCAACTTTGATATCTCTTGAAAAGTTTAATTTTAGAGAGTATTTAAGGTGGGTATTGTTTATCTACTTTATGATAATGATACTTTCTAACGTATTTTTCGCTCATAAATACGGAACGGGAAAAGTTACCGAACTTATATTCTTTTTCAGCGTTTCAATAACTTTAAGTAATATAGTTTCTTACGTGTTATTGGCTTTAATACAATCAGGCTTTAACTTTTCGTATATAGACTGGGTTGAAGCGTTATACAGAGCCGTTAAACTTGACCCGTTGTTCTTTGGTATGGCTTTCGTAATTTTGGTTGGATTCGTTCTTTTCTATTCAACCGTAATAGATAAACGAGTTTTGAACCTTGCAGGAACGGGTGGTTTAAGAACTCACGGTGACTTAAAACAACTTGATTCAAGCAACCTTGAAAATTCCCGTTGGATGAACGAAACGGAACGCAAAAAGAACTTTAACTATCAAATGTACAGTACTCTTAACGAGTGCAAAAAGGACGGTATTCCCGTAGCGGCAAAAGTAATCGGTAAAAACAAAGATATGCAAGTAGCGTTCAACTCTCCTTGCCACTCAATAATTATAGGTTCAACCGGTTCAGGTAAAACTACTACTTTCGTTTCGCCAATGATTCAACTTTTAGGTGCAACGAGTGCAGGTTCTTCTATGATAGTAACCGACCCGAAAGGCGAACTTTTTTCACTTCACTCCAAATTCTTAAAAGACAGGGGTTACGACGTTAAGGTTATTGACCTTCGTGATACTTACTCTTCTTACCGTTGGAATCCGCTTGACGGCATTTGGGAAATGAACGAAAAATATCTTAAAGCACACACTTTTGCAAAAAGAATTAAAGGTGAAATACCGAGCGGTATTAAAGCAATGGATCCGAAAGATTCTTTTAATCCGGAAGAATATCACTACGAGTTTGAAGGTTGTGCTTATTCAAGTTACGAACATTTGATTTCTGCAATTAAAATGTTCAAGAAAAAGATTTTTGACGAAATTTACGAAGACTTAAACGACCTTGTTTCCGTTTTAATTCCCGTAGAAAACGAAAAAGACCCAATGTGGGAAAAAGGTGCAAGAAGTATCGCACTTGCCGTTTTACTTGCTATGCTTGAAGACGCAGGCGACGAAAGACTTCACATGACGAAGGAAAAATTTAATTTCTTCAACTTGACTAAAATTCTTCAAAACTCTTCAAACGACTACGAAGATTTAAGAAAGTTCTTTAAAGGAAGAAGTCCTTTATCAAAAGCGTTGTCGCTTTCAAAACAAGTATGTGACGCAGCAACTCAAACGAGAGCGTCGTATATGTCAATAGTTTACGAAAAACTTACCATGTTCAACGATGCTGGTATTTGTGCTTTAACTTCTACTTCGGACTTTTCTGCGGAAGGTTTGGCAGAGCGTCCAACGGCTCTTTTCCTTAAAATACCCGACGAAAAAGACCCGAGACACAACTTGGCGGCAATATTCATATTGAATATATATAAAACGCTCATTAAAGTAGCGAGTGCAACGGAAGAACTTACTCTTCCGAGAAACGTTTACTTTATAATGGACGAATTCGGTAATATGCCGAAGATAGATAAATTTGATAAGTTCATAACCGTAGGCCGTTCAAGAAAGATATGGTTTACA
>JAZRVG010000082.1:0-4205 GCA_045599025.1 Christensenellaceae bacterium
GAATTCTTAAATACTTTTAATAACATTTGAAAACCTCCCTAAAACGCTCGTCAAGAGTTTGATTATATTCTTCACGACATTTTTTCACGTCGCCGTGTTCCATAATAACGCCGTCACGCAAGAAAACGTATTCGTCCAAAATTTCTTCAACGTCACTAATTAAGTGAGTAGAAATTATAATGCTTGAAGTTCTTTCGTAGTTTTTCAAAACGGTGTTTATAATGAAATCACGGGTTGCGGGATCAACACCGCCGATAGGCTCGTCTAAAAGATAAAGTTTAGCCCTTCTTGACATTACCAAAACGAGTTGAACTTTTTCCTTCGTTCCCTTTGAGAGTTCCTTCATTTTTCTATCTGATTTTACACCTAAAACGGAAAGCATTTGCTCCGCCCTACTTCTGTCAAAATCCTCGTAAAAATCTTCAAAGAAGTTAAGCGTGTCCTTTACCTTTAAATTAGAATCAAAATAAGTACGCTCGGGAAGATAGGAAACTACCGCTTTGCTTTCTATTCCTATTTCCTTGCCGTCAACTTTCACGTTTCCGCTATTTCTTTTTAAAATTCCCGCTATGATTTTAAGCATAGTGGTCTTTCCGCTACCGTTAGGTCCTAACAAGCCTACGATTTTTCCTTCTTCAATAGAAACCGAAACGTTATCAAGTGCTAAAATATTTGAATATATTTTGGTTAAATTTTCTATTTCAAGTACCATATATACTCCTTATATATTATATACTATATATATTATACTATATTATATAAACTATATTATATAATAAGAAAAGAATTAAAAAATAGCCTTTTCTATAACTCCGCCACCTAAACAATACTCGCCTAAATAGAATACGGCGTATTGCCCTTCTGTAATGGCTCTTTGACGCTCTTTAAACTCTACTAAAATTCTATCTTCCTCAACGGTTACCAAAACGGGTTGTTCTTCTTGACGGTATCTAAATTTAGCCGTACACTCAAAGGTTTTAGCGTTTGGAGTTCCTGGCATAAAGTTGCAACTGTTCATTATAAGTGCTTTACTGTAAAGTTTTTCTTCCGAGCCGTGAGCAACGTACAAAACGTTGTTTTTAAGGTCTTTATCTATGACGAACCACCTTCCGTCTTCGCCCTTTATACCGCCTATATCAAGCCCCCTGCGTTGACCTATCGTGTAGTACATAAGCCCGAAATGTTTCCCTAAAACTTTTCCGTCAAGAGTTTTTATGTCCCCTTCTTTTGCGGGAATATAATTCATTAAAAACTGTCTAAAATTTCTTTCTCCTATGAAACAAATACCCGTGGAATCTTTCTTGCCTGCGGTAACAAGTCCGTTTTCTTCGGCAATCTTTCTAACTTCGGGTTTTTCTAAATTTTGAAGTGGAAATAATACTTTATCAAGTTGGCTTTGCGTCGTTTGGTTTAAAAAGTAAGTTTGGTCTTTGTTTTGGTCTTTTGCTTTTAAAAGATAGTGAACGTCTCCGTCGTGCCTTATTCCGCAATAATGCCCCGTTGCGATATAGTCCGCCCCTAACTTTAAAGCGTAATCTTTAAAAGGACCGAATTTAATTTCTCTGTTACACAAAACGTCGGGGTTTGGAGTTCTACCCTTTTCGTATTCTTGCAAGAAATACTTAAAAACTCTGTCCATATACTCTTTTGAGAAGTTTACCGTATAATAAGGAATTTGAAGTAAATTTGCAACACGCCTAACGTCCGCATAATCTTCTTCGGCGGTACAATGACCGGCATTGTCGGCCTCTTCCCAGTTTTTCATAAACAAGCCGATAACGTTATAACCTTGTTCTTTTAAAAGTAATGCGGCAACGGAACTGTCAACTCCGCCACTCATTCCTACAACTACTGTTTTCTTTTCCATATATATATAATATCACAAGTTTTAGGTTTTTCAAATACTTTATAGACAATTTACATAAAATAATAATTGTGCTATTATATTATGTGGGGATAAGGGAAATGAGTTTAAAAAGATATTTTAATTCTTTTAAAATAACGCTTGCGTTCATATTTTATATAATTATTACCTTTTATATATTTTTTGCGTCGTTATCTAACGGAAGTAACAGTTCCGCCCAAAGCGGTTTTGTAGGAAACGCTATTTCCGACGCCGTTTCGGTTATAACTAACGACAAAGTTGACCTTAAAAACGACGGAAAAACGGACGACTTCCCCGAATCTATTACTCTTACCACTTCTAAAACCGAATACACTGTTGGCGAACGGGACAAAATAACCTACGCCTTTTCTCCCGAAAAAGATTATTCTTATATAGAGCCTACCTTTTCAAGTTCTAACGGTTTAGTCGTTTTTGTGGACGATAAAGGCAATTTGGAATTTTTATCGGTAGGAACGGCAACGGTAACAATGAACATAAAAGGTTCAAACGTTACGGCAAGCAAAACTTTTACCGTTACGGAAGATATTTTTGAGCCGTATTTCAACATTATTAAAAATGACGAAAGTTTTTCCGTATATAACGACGGGGTTGGAAATCTTTACAAACTTTCTTACGATACGAATTTAAAATATCAAACTGTTCAAATAACGGTAGAAACACAAACGGGCGAAAGTGCCGAAAACGCTTTGGAAATTATTAAGACGGGTACGGGCTTATTTTTATACACCAAACAAGCGGGGAATTACAATATTAAATTTAAAACCGAATACGTTGATTTTAGCGGAACGCACGAATACACTAAACTTTTCCCGTTAAAAATTGAAACTTTAAACGAGAATTCAAACGCTCTCATTACACCGCCTTTTAGTTTTGAAAGCGAAAATATAACTCTTGTAACCAACGAAGTTTACAAAACGGATTTTTCCACTCAAAGAGTAATTTGTTCAAGTGAAAAAGATATAAACGTAGGGCTAACCGATAACGGAACTAAACTTGCAATATACGGGAAAAAGGTCGGCACGTATAATATTAGATTTTATTATATAACGAAAAGCGGACTACAAAAAACCGAAATAGCGGTAAAAATAATACAAGGCGTACCCAACGAGAGTTCTTTCAAGAACGGCTACGACTATATAAAAATAAACGAAAATTTAACTTTAACGCCTACGGGTGACGGAATAAGTTTTGACGCAAGCGAATTTACTTGGAGTTCTTCAAACGAAAAATTAGCAAGCGTTGAAAACGGAGTAGTAAAAGGAAAAAAATTCGGTAAAGTAACAATAACTGCAACGAGCAAAAGCATTGAAGGGTTTAGCATTTCTTACACGTTTAGAGTAAGGCACTCCTACGAACATTTAGTAAGAAAAATAATAGGACATTTTTTATTATTCACTGCACTTGCTTTTTTTGCAACGATAGTATATTATAGATTAGCGGAACTTATATTTAAGAATAAAAAAATATTATTTGCTATAATAATTACCCTATTAGTAGGATTACTTACGGCATTATTAAGTGAATTTTTACAATCGGGAATATTCACGATAGGAAGAAGTTCTTCAATAAAGGACGTATTTATAGATTTTAGCGGATACCTTTTAGGTTTTATAATTTGCGGAATAATCTATTTAGCGGTAAACAAAATAAAAAAGATAAAAAACAATAAAAACGCCCGATAAAAGTCGGGCAAAAAGCGTCCGTAGCCCAGTTGGATTAGAGCGTGAGATTCCGATTCTCAAGGCCACAGGTTCAAGCCCTGTCGGACGCACCAAAATAAAAGCGACTACTTTTTGTAGTCGTTTTTATTTTTATATAGCCGAGTAAGACAGGGCTTGAATAAGCGTTAAGAAAACGACAATCGGCTTTTGTCGTTTTTAGCGGTGACCGAAGTATTTTGCAAAGCATTTAGTTTATATTTTTTCTTTTGTCTTTGCAAAATGCGAGAAAAAGCCCTGTCGGACGCACCAAACACAAAAACAAGCACCTAATGCTGTCTTCTAATAGAGATTATTACGGCACTATAAAAGAGTGGCAAAAATTTTGCCACTCTTATCTTTTTGCATAGCACACACGACTTTGCTTGCAAAGTATAGTGTGCTATACTTTGCTATACTTTGATAATTTTTATAAATTAAACCAAATTTCGTTATAAATTTGTTGCAAGCTTATTTATAGAATATTTGTCTATTTTTCTATCGGCAAACAAAGCTCTATATATCTTTCCTTTCCCCATTCTCGGTTAGGACGCCATTGCATAACCACTATTTCAGGAGCTTTTGTAAAAACAAAGATAAAT
>JAZRVG010000083.1:0-2538 GCA_045599025.1 Christensenellaceae bacterium
AGATTTATACAAAGGTCACGAGGTTGCGTCACATACGCTAACTCATACGAATTTAACGACTTTAAACGATAGTTCTGTAATTTGGCAAGTTGAACAAGACAGGAAGGTTTTAAGTGAACTTTCGGGTTATGAAGTAGTAGGACTTGCTTATCCTTGCGGTGGAATAAATAATGATAAAAGAGTTTCGGAATTGATAAAAAATAATACTAAAATTAAGTATGCAAGAACAACAAATTCTACTTATAACTTTAATATTCAAAATAATTTGATACAGTTTAATCCAACTGTATATTGGTGCGATAATCGTATGTATGAAATAATTGATGAATTTATTCAATTAAAAGCAGACGAACCGCAACTGTTATATATTTGGGGCACTCATACGAATTGAACGATTTAGTAGATGTGAATAAATTTGAAAATGCATGTAAAAAGTTATCAAATAAAAAAGATATATTTTACGGAACGAATAGAGAAGTGCTTTTAAATGAAAAGAGTCAATCAAACGATAACTAAACAAGAATTACAAAACTTAATTAACGAAGTAGAAAACGAAACGATATATTTTGAAAAAGGCGAGTATATTTTATCAACGGTATATTTGCACTCAAATATAACTCTTGAATTTGAAAAGGGAGTTAAAATATTAAGTTCAACAAATTTTAGCGATTACGATAAAGACGAAAAAGTGGATTATACGCTTTATCAAGACGCATCGCACTCATATTTTAATTGCTCATTATTCGTCGCTAAAAACTTCGAAAATATTACTTTTAAGGGTAACGCTATAATAGATATGCAGTCGGTATGGGACGAAGAAAACGAAAGAAAAATGTTCAACCGTGGAGCGAAATGTATAGCGTTAAAAGAGTGTAAAAATATCGTAATAAAAGATATAGAAGTATATAACGTAACAGACCTTGCAATATATTTTGCAGGTTGTGAAAACGTTGAAATATCTAATATAAAAATGAGAACTTACATAGACGGAATATCTCCCGATAACAGTAAAAACGTGTATATTCACGACTGCGATATAGAAACGGGCGATGACGGAATAGTTTTCAAGTCGTCTTATACTTTAAATAGGTTAGATATTTGTAAGAATATAAAGGTAGAGAATTGTAGAATTAAAAGCCGTTGTAACGCTATAAAATTCGGTACGGAAACAAACGGTGGTTTCTATGATTTTAATATAAAAGACTTATATATATACGAAACGAGAATAACGGGAATAGCAATAGAAAGCGTTGACGGAGCAATAATAGAAAACTTAAAGTTTAGTAATATAAAAATGCAAAACGTAGGAACGCCGTTCTTTGTATTTATAGGTAAACGACTTCGTGGACCGAAAGGTTTAAAAGTTGGTAGTATAAGAAATATCACTTTTGAAAATATAACGGCAGAAGGTCCATACGAACCGTATAACGTAATAGAGTGGAGATACGATAGTTTTAAGAATAAAGATACCTATCAAGAGCCGTGGTTATTAAATTTAGTAGATTATAAGGACGAAGATAGAACGTTAACTAAAAACGATTGTTGGCAAATAACATCAAACGTATGTGGATTAGAGGAAAGTCCACTTGAAAATATAACTTTTAAAAACGTAAAATTAAAGTTAGACGGTGGCTGTAAAGAGAAAGATATAAAAGTATCGGCAAACATAATAGATTATCCCGAAGTGTATATATACGGTAGAGTATTACCGGCAAAAGGAATATATTATAGATACGTAAACGGATTAACGTTAGAAAACGTAAGCGTAGAAACTTATAGGGAAGATAATAGGGACGATTTTGTGTTCTATAATGTAAAATTTATAAAATAATGAAAAATAAAAAGGCTTAAAATGGTAGGTTTAGGAACAATAGTTAACGTAGGTGCAATAATATTAGGTGGCTTACTCGGAATGCTTGTCGGTAAAAACTTAAAAGAAAGATTTCAAAAAACTTTAATAGCATCAATAGCGCTCGGTTTAATTGCAATTAGTATTTCGGGATTAGTTGCTAAAATGATAGAAATAAATGATGGTGTTATAGTTACAAAAGGGACATACGTTTTGTTGGGTTCATTGATTTTGGGTGCTGTAGTTGGCGAAATTCTTAATGTTGACGGTAAAATGGAAGTGTTTGGTGCTTGGTTGAAACAGAAAACAGGCAATTCAAAAGATCCGATTTTTATAGAAGGTTTTGTTACGGCATCTCTTACCGTGTGTATAGGAGCAATGGCTATAGTCGGTTCTATAGAAGACGGAATAAATCACGACTATACACTTTTATTTGCAAAAAGTGCTATTGACTTTGTATTTATTTTAGTTTTAAGTTCTACGCTTGGAAAAGGTTGTTTGTTTTCGGCAATACCGGTAGGAATAGTTCAAGGGGTAATAACGGTTATAGCAATGTTTTGCGGTTCATTTTTAACAAACGAAGCAATTGATAATGTTTCCCTTGTAGGGTCTGCTCTTATTATGTGTGTAGGCGTAAATATGTTTTTAGATGACAAACACCGAATTAAAGTCGCAAATCTTGTCCTAAG
>JAZRVG010000084.1:0-16355 GCA_045599025.1 Christensenellaceae bacterium
ATTTGCAATATGTACGGCGTATTGTTAGACGATTTGCGTCACGGCAACGTTGATTTAAGTGACGTTGCAGGCGATATAACCGTAGGCGAACTTATGAATTATAAGAAAGAAGCAGGCGTTTGGAAAGATTCAAGCAATAACGAAGTTTCCGCAATAAACGCTAAAATAGCAGACGTTAAACTTTCCGAACTCATTTCGGGCGACGGTAATTTCTTCAATACTTTAATGGAAGATATGTATATCGGTGATATAATGGGTTACCGTATAGAAAACGAATCGGGTTATTGTCCTATCGGTTGTACCGTAGAACACGAACACGAATTTATGTGGGTTGACGGCAGTAGTAACCAAGTAACCGGTTTGAACGGTATAATGGCAAACTATACGATAAACTCTATTGATAATATTCAAGACGTTTATATCGGCAAACTTATGAATTGTTATTTAGACGGAACTGTTTGGAAACATATAGAAGACGATACGGCATTAACGGGTTTAAACGCTAAACTTGCGAACTACACGATAGCCGACGTTTCTAACGGAAATATATCAACCGACGATTTCGTATTAGGCGACGTAATTTCGGATACGAGCGGTTTGTTTGACCTTATGGATTTATCAAACGACGGTGGCGAAGATTATGCGTCGGCAAGTGAAGTTCCCGTTTCGGAACTTTCCACCCGTATTAAAGACGGTATTACTACCGCAAGCATAGGCGACCTTATAGAAGCGGACGTTATTAGTATTTCTTCGGAAAATATCATTAAACTTGATGCTTTCTATAATTTAAGGGGAGAACCCGACTGGTACGATACTAAAAATATTTCGGAATTTATGTCGGATATTTTTTCGTTGTTACCGTAAAAAACTAAAAAAATAAATGCTTGAAGTTTTTCTGCTTCAAGCATTTTTTTATGAAAAAAGTTATTTTATTTTTTTAAAATTTCCTATTGTTTCGGTTGCCGATTCAACGAAAGTGAAAGTTTTATCGTATTTGGAAATTATATTTTTAAAATCTACAAGTTGTTGTTTGTTTACTAAACAAATAAGAACTTTTTTTGATTCGTTACTGTATGCTCCAACTGCGTCAATTTCGGTTACGCCGTGTTTAAGTTTTACTAAAATTTCTTCGCTAATTTCCTTTGCGTAAGGTGTAATAATAGTGAATTTAGTTGCCGATTTTGACCATTTTAATATGTGGTTTCCTATAAAACTTGATAGAAAACAATAAAGCATACATAAGCAAACGGGTTTATAGTCGTAAATAAATTGACCGTTAGCACCTTTTTCCGCATATACGAAAAAGGAAATTACTGCAACCGTTGCGTTAATTATAAAGTTTATCCAATAAAAATTGAACAACGGGTTATTTTTGCTTAAATACTTTGAAATAATGTCCGTTCCGCCCGTAGATGCGTTTTTGGAAAAAGCCACGCTGTACCCGAAACCGCTTATCATACCTGCTATCATACAAGGGAAAATCGTTTCGTCACCCGTAGCGTCGTATTGAAAACGGGTTAAGTCAAACTTGCTTAAAAGTATATAAAATACAGAATAGCAAAGTGAAAATATTAGGGTTTTTATACCGAATTCCTTGTTAATTGTAAAATAAGCGAATATGCTTAACGGAAGGTTAATAATAAGAGAAAACCAACCTATTGAAAATCCACACTTATATTGTATCATAGTTGCAATACCGTTTATTCCGGCAGGAGCAAAACTGTTTTTGATTATAAAAATTTGATAGTTAAAAACGAATAATACTGCAACTAAAACTACTATTAAATAATCTAAAAATTTTTTAAAAGTTTTATTCATATATTTTACCGATAAAAAAAACAAAACTGACGGATAACCGCACGTTTTGTTTTTCTTTTACATTATTTTAAAATAATTTTTTCTTGTCCGTTCATAAACGGTCTTAAAACTTCGGGTATAGTGATAGAACCGTCGGCATTTTGGAATTGTTCCAAAAGTGCGGGGAATACTCTTGAAGTTGCAAGTCCCGAACCGTTTAAAGTGTGAACGAATTCGGTCTTACCCGTTTTAGAATTTCTAAACTTGGTTTGATTTCTTCTTGCTTGATAATCTCTTGCGTTAGATACTGAAGAAACTTCTTTGTAAATACCCATAGAAGGAATCCAAACTTCAATATCGTAAGTTCTTGCCATTGACGCAGAACAGTCGCCTGCGGCAAGTTTAGATAAACGGAAGTGTAAACCTAATTTATCCATAAGTGAGCAAGCCTTGTTAACGAGTTCTTCAAAAGCCTTGTCGCTGTTTTCGGGAGTGGTGTATTGTACCATTTCAACTTTATTGAATTGGTGACCTCTAATCATACCACGCTCTTCGCTACGAGCCGAGCCTGCCTCTTTTCTGTAACAAGGAGTGTAAGCAAAGAATTTGAACGGAAGTTTTTGTTCGTCAATAATTTCGCCTGCGTATAAATTTACGAGAGCCGTTTCGGCGGTAGGTAACATAAATCTGTTTTTCTTTCTGTCTTCGTCAACGTCAAGCCAGTAAACCTCGTCGGAGAATTTCGGGAATTGACCTGCACCGAATCCGCAGTTGTATGAAAGTTGGTGCGGGGGAAGAATAAATTCGTAGCCGTCGTTTAAATGTTCTTGAATAAAGAAGTTGAGTAACGCCCATTCAAGTCTTGCACCGTCGCCACGGTAAGCCCAAAATCCGTTTCCCGAAAGTTTAACGCCACGTTCGTAATCAATAAGACCTAACGAAGTTGCCAAATCAACGTGGTTTTTAGCGTTGAATTTGAATTCCGGTTTTTCGCCGAACACTTTTACAACTTGGTTGTTTTCCTTTTCGCCGGGGAGTAAATCGTCGTCCGGAACGTTTGGAAGACAAGCAACGAAGTTAGTAATTTCTTCGGAAAGAGAATTTATTTTAGCATCGCCTTCTGCAATTTTATCGCCTATCGCTCTCATTTCGGCAAAGATACCGTCAACGGGTTTGCCCTCTTTTTTAAGTTTTGGAATTTCGGCGGAAACTTTGTTGCGTTCTGCTTTTAAGGTTTCTATTTCGTGTTGTAATGCTCTTTTTTCGGCGTCCTTTTTAATAACTTCCGAAAAGTCAACGTCGTAGCCCTTCTTTTTGAGTTTTTGAGCAAAAAGTTCGGGATTTTCAATAATAAGTTTTAAATCTAACATAATTACCTCTCGTAATTCGTAATTTTCGTGTATAATAAAGTATATACTATTAAAAATATTTTTGCAAGGCATTTTAACTATAAATTATCGTAAAATAATTGCATTAAGTCAAATTTTGTGTTATCATAATCATATAAATAAATAAACCGTTGCAAAAAAGAGTAGCGTTTAAGTTTTTTTAGAGAGCGTTTAGTTGGTGAAAGAACGCAAAATTTATTTCGTGAAAGTGCGTTTTGCTGTTAAGGTGGACTAATACTCCACGGTTTGCCCCGTTAAAAGCAATTAAGCAACTTTTTAGTTGAAATTAAAGTGGAACCACGCTTGCAAACGTCTTTATCGTATGCAAGCGTTTTATTTTTTTATAGGTATAAAATTATGTTTAAAAGTTTAAAAAAAGATATAGAAGCGGCAATGCTCAACGACCCTGCCGCAAGAACTAAATTTGAAGTTTGGTTAACTTATTCGGGAATAAAAGCACTTTCCGCACACAGAAGAGCCAACTTCTTTTTTAGGCACAATATGAAACTTTTGGCAAGAATAATAAGCCAAAACGCCAAAAGAAGAACGGGTATAGAAATTCACCCTGCGGCAACCATTGCTCCCGGTGTGTTTATTGACCACGGTTCGGGTGTAGTTATAGGCGAAACCGCAGTAGTTGAAACGGGGTGCGTAATATATCAAGGCGTAACGCTCGGCGGAACGGGAAAAGACAAAGGCAAAAAACGTCACCCGACTATTAAACGTGATTGCGTCATAAGTGCAGGTGCAAAAGTTTTAGGCGGAATTACCGTTAACGAAAATTGTAAAATAGGTGCAAGTTCGGTAGTTTTAAGCGACGTTCCCGCAAATTCAACGGTGGTAGGAATTCCCGGAAAAGTTATCAAATGCAACGGGCAAAAAGTCCGTGATTTGGAACAAGATAAACGGGACCCCGTTGAAGACGAAATTCACGAAAACAGCATTTTAATAAAACAACTTTTAGAGCGTATTGAAAAGTTGGAAAAAGGAGAGAAATAATGAAGTTTTACAATACTTTAACGAGAAAAAAGGACGAATTTACTACGATTGACGGAACTAAAACCGTCCGTATGTACTCTTGCGGTCCTACGGTATATAACTACGCACATATAGGTAACTTGCGTACCTACGTTTTTATGGATATGTTGCGTAGAGTTTTAAAATACGAAGGCTACGATATAAAAGGCGTTATGAACATTACCGACGTAGGTCATCTTATGGCAGACAGTGACGACGGTGAAGATAAAATGGAAAAATCTGCTCGTGAGCAACAAAAAAGTCCTTACGAAATAGCGGAATTTTACACTTCGGTTTTCTTTAAAGATTTTGAAAAACTTCACATAGGAAAACCCGAAATAGTATGTAAAGCAACAGACCATATAAACGATATGATTTCTTACGTAGAAGGTTTGTGCGAAAAGGGTTACGGTTACGAAACGGACGACGGTATATACTACGATATATCTAAATTTAACGATTACGGTATGCTTTCGGGCAACACTTTGGAAAATTTAAAAGCAGGTGCAAGAATTGAAGTAAACGACGGAAAACGCAATCCTTACGATTTTGCTATTTGGAAAAAAGCACCGAAGGAACATATTATGCAATGGCCGAGTCCTTGGGGACAGGGATATCCCGGTTGGCATATAGAGTGCTCAACTATGTCAAGAAAATATTTAGGCGACGTGTTTGATATTCATACGGGCGGTGTTGACCATATTCCTATTCACCACGAAAACGAAATTGCACAAAGTGAAGGATTAACCGGAAAAAACCCTGCAAAATTCTGGATGCACGGCGACTTTATGCTTGTTGACGGGGGCAAAATGAGTAAATCTCTCGGCAACACATATACCATTGAACAACTTGAAAAAATGGGTTATTCTCCTATGGTATTTAGGTATTTTTGCTTGAACGCTCATTACAGAAAGAAATTGAACTTTACTTTTGAAACTATGGACGCATCAAAAGTATCGTTTGAAAGATTATGCCAAGCACTTTTAAAGCACAAAAATTCAAATAATAATCTTTCGGAAGAAAAAATCAACGCTTATAAAAAAGAGTTTGAAGAAGATATTACCGACGATTTGAATATTCCGTCCGCATTAGGCGTTTTATGGACTATGCTCAAAGAACCTTACTCCAAAAACGTTTACGAAACGGCTATTAAGTTTGACGAAGTTTTCGGGCTTGGTTTAAGCGAAGTTAAAGAAGAAAAAACTGCCGATATTCCAAGCGAAATTTACGAAAAAGCCGACAAAATGCAAGAGGCAAGAAAGGTTAAAGACTGGGCTACCGCAGACGCAATAAGAAACGAACTTACCGCACTTGGTTATATCGTTAAGAACACCAAAGACGGCTACGAAATTGAAAAGAAATAATAAAATATTAACGGCAAAACGGTTTGAGTTTTGCCGTTTTTTGTTTTATTTTTTAAAAAAATATTGCAAAAAACACATAAAATTTAGCATTTTTAAATTAAAATCTTTGACAAATTGCTCCGTTTTATACTATAATAAATAAAATATATTAAGTTATATTTATATATACACGTATATACACGCACACGATAAACATTAAGGAGAAAGTTATGAAACAATTAACTTCACAAAGTTTAAGAGAATTATATTTAAGTTTTTTTGAAAGCAAAGGTCATAAAATTATACCTTCCGCAAGTTTAATACCCGAAAACGACCCGTCGGTTTTATTTACAACCGCAGGTATGCACCCGTTAGTTCCTTATCTTTTGGGCGAAAAGCACCCCGAAGGCACTCGTTTAACCGACGTGCAAAAATGCGTAAGAACGGGTGATATTGACGACGTTGGCGACGCATCGCACTGTACTTTCTTTGAAATGCTCGGTAACTGGTCGCTCGGTGATTATTTCAAAAAAGAAATGATTCCTTGGAGTTTTGAGTTTTTAACGAGTGAAAAATATTTAGGTATTCCCGTTGAAAAACTTGCCGTAACCGTTTTTGAAGGGGACGACGACGCTCCACGTGATACCGAAAGTGCTAAATACTGGGAAGACGCAGGTATTCCAAAAGATAAAATTTTCTATCTTCCAAAAAAGAACAACTGGTGGATAGCAGGTAACGTAGGACCTTGCGGACCGGATACCGAAATGTTCATAGACAGGGGAACTCCAAAATGCTCTCCCGAATGTTCTCCCGCTTGCGATTGCGGTAAATACCTTGAAATTTGGAACGACGTATTTATGCAATTTGAAAAGCACCAAGACGGAACGTATACCAAACTCAAACAACACAACGTTGATACGGGTATGGGATTAGAAAGAGTTTTATCTATTTTAAACGGAAAAAAATCCGTTTACGATACCGACGTGTTTGACGGTGCTAAAAACGAAATAGAAGTTTTAACGGGAAAGAAATACGACGAAGACGCAGAGACAATGAAAGCGTTTAGAATTATTTTAGACCACGTTAGAACCGCTACCTTTATGCTCGGTGACGTAAAAGGTGTTAAACCTTCAAACGTTGACCAAGGTTACGTTTTAAGAAGACTTATCCGTAGAGCGGTTAGATACGGAAGACAAATCGGTTTAGAGCAAGGAAACCTTTCAAAAATCGCTATGAAATACGTAGAAAAATACGAAAGCGTTTACCCCGAACTTAAAGAAAATCAACATATTATCGTTGAAGAACTTAACAAAGAAGAAGAAAAGTTTTCCAAAACTTTGCAAGACGGTTTGAAAGAATTCAATAAAGTTATCACCTATATTCAAGGAAATATTTTCCCCGGTAAAACGGCGTTTAGACTTTTTGATACTTTCGGTTTTCCGATAGAAATTACTACCGAACTTGCAAGCGAAAAGGGTTTTACGGTAGATAAACAAGGTTTTGAAGACGCATACAAGGCTCACCAAGAAAAATCGCACGCAGGTAGCGAACAAAAGTTTAAGGGCGGTCTTGCAGAGCAAAACGAAACTACGGCACGCCTTCACACCGCAACACACCTTTTAAACGCAGCGTTAAAGAGCGTTTTAAACGATAATAACATAAATCAACGTGGTTCAAACATAACGGTAGAAAGACTCCGTTTTGACTTCAATTTTGATAGAAAACTTACGCCCGAAGAACTTCAAAAGGTTCAAGACTGGGTAAACGAAGCGATTAAAGCGGACGTTGAAGTTACAATGGAAGAAACCACCGTAGAAGACGCTAAACAAAAGGGTGCAATAGGTATATTCACTTCAAAATACGGCGACAAAGTTAAAGTTTATACGATAGGCAAATACAGTAAAGAAATTTGCGGTGGACCGCACGCAAATAGAACGGGAGAACTTAAAGAATTCAAAATTATCAAAGAAGAAGCAAGTTCGTCCGGCGTAAGAAGAATTAAAGCGGTAATTTTAGATAAATAAGGAGTCAGTATGATTGACGCAGTTATAACGAGTGTTTTGGAGGCGGAAAAACAAGCCGAAGAAATCAAGTTAAAAACCGAACGCAAAGCAGTTGAAATAATAAATTCGGCAAACGAAAAAGCCGATAAAATTAAAGTAAACGCAAACGAAGTTGCAAAAACAGAAAGAAACAAAGTGCTTTCACTTGCAAATAAAAAGGCTGACGAAGAATACAAAACGGCTTTGGAAAATTCAAAAATAAGAGCCGAAGAACTTAAAAAATCTTGTGAAAGTAAAAGCGATAATTTAGCGGAAAAATTAGTGGGGGACATTTTAAATGGCAGTTGCCTCAATCGTTAAAATGCGACTTGTGGGTTTGACTTCCGAGCGTGATAATATCTTGAACGCTTTAAGTAAAACGAACGCCGTAGAGATTAAAGAAGTTGAAAACGATTTTTCACTCAATTCTTTATCTTTAAGTTCCGATTATTTAAATTTTTTCAAAGATAAGCGTGATAAAGTTAATCTTTTAATATCGTTAATTCAAAAATACGCTTTACAAAGCGGAAACAAAACGGCGGTAGTAAAAGACGGCTTTACGGTAAGTCTTTCCGAATTTAACAGCATTTTACAAAAGGAAAACGAAATATTATCGGTAGCGGATAGCGTAATAGAATTAAACGCAAAAATAATTCAAAATAAGCGTATAATTTTAGAAAAATCACAACTTATAAAAGAGTACGAGCCGTACCTTAAAATAAACCGTGAATTTTCTAAATTTAAAGGCACTAACGAAACGAAAGCCTTTTTCGGAATTGTTCCAAATTCTCTTTTGGAAAAGGTTAAAAACGAATTAGAGCCTTTGGAAAATATCTACTACGAATTATTTGAATCGGATACGGAATTTACGCCTTTGTTTGTTCTTGCCTACAAAAAAGTAGCGAGCGAAGTTGAAAGCGTTTTAGCCGAAAATTCATTTAACGCTTGTAAGTTTATTGAAGACGGAACGGCTACTTCTTTAACGGAAGAATTAAAGGAAGAAATCAAAAAACTTGAAAAGGGTATAAGTAGCGACGCTCAAAAAATTGAAAGTTATTCTACGTATACTAAAGACGGAAAAATTTTACTTGACAGATACTCTTTTGAACTTGAAAAGATAGCGGAAAGCGGGAAATTCAAATCAACCGCAAACACCTTCTTACTTGAAGCCTACGTTCCCGAAAAGTTGAAACAAAGGGTTTTAACGGAACTTGAAAGGGTGACCGAAAATCTTGCTGTTGACTTTTTGAAAATAGCAGACGGAGAGTTTGCTCCTACCTATCTTGACAATTCGGGTGTGACCGAAAACTTTGAGTTCGTAACGAATATGTACAGCGTTCCAAAGTACAAGTCGCTTGACCCTAACGGAGTAATGGGATTTTTCTTCTCACTCTTTTTAGGTATGATAACGGCGGACTGGGGCTACGGTTTAATGCTATTTATAGCGTGTGCGTTGTTTAGCAAAAAGGCTAACGGCGGAACAAAACGTTTGGCTAAAATTTTAGCACTCGGCGGTATATTCGCAATTCCGTTCGGTTTGCTTTTTGACAGTGTGTTCGGCTATCCGTTAATTCATAAAATTTGTGAAAACGCATTAGGAACTCAAAACGCATACAAAACTTTCTATTCGGAACATATTGATGCGATAACTTCGTTTTCAAGTATAGCGGGTATATCAATTCCTACAATGCTACTTTGGAGTATGCTTTTCGGCGTAGTACATTTGGCGGTAGGTTATTTCTTAAAAGCACTTCAATGCTTTAAAAATAAAGATTATATCGGCGGTATAGCAGAAGGCATTTCTTGGGTACTTTTCTTAATAGGACTTGCAGTTTTTGCTTATTCCTTAATAGAAGGTATTGAAAGCAGTTTAAAATCAACCTTGCTTTTAGTCGGTTTGATTATCACGGCGTTAGGGCTTTTAATTGCGGTAGTATTATCGGGTAGAAACGATAAAGGTCTTAAAAAAGCGGTTAGCGGTTTCGTATCCGTTTACGGAATTATAAACTTGCTTTCGGATATATTGAGTTACGCAAGACTTTACGGTTTAATGCTTTCGGGCTCGCAAATAGCGTCAATATTTACGAATACGATTGCAATAGAAATGCTCTTTAAAAACGGAGTAGGCGGAATAATAGGCGGTATTTTAGTTATAGTTGCAGGTAATATTTTTAACCTTGCTATCGGTGTTTTGGGTGCGTATATTCACGATTCAAGACTTCAATACGTTGAATTCTTCGGTAAATTCTACGAAGGAGACGGCGAACTTTTCAAACCTATGGGTAGTAAAAACGAACATATCGTTTTAACGGCTTAAAAATAAAAAAACAATCCGTAATTTACGGAAAAAATAAAAATAATAAAATAAGAAAATTTTTGGAGGAAACTTATAATGAGTGGACAAGCAATAGCATTTATAGGAATTGCACTTTGTGTAATTTTAAGTGGTTTTGGTTCGGCTGTCGGCCTTTCTAAAACGGGTAGTGCATCTTCGGCAGTTTTAGCGGAAGATAACAAGAAATTCGGTAAAGTAATAGTATTAACTCTTCTTCCGGCAACGCAAGGCTTATACGGTTTCGTTATAGCAATTATCGCAAGCGGTAGAGTTAGTGCAGATTTATCGGCAGCACAAGGTTGGGCAATTTTAGGTGCAACTTTGGCAATCGGTTTTATGGGTCTTATTTCCGCATTTTTCCAAGGGAAAACCGCAGTTGCAGGTATTTGTGCAGTAGCAAAAGACGAAACTATAAGCGGTAAACTTATGTTGTTCCCCGCTATGATAGAATTCTATGCAATTTTGGCTTTCGTTATTTCAATTATCTTATTGAACGGAATTGCTTAATAAAACTGTTTCAAATTGCCGAAAGGTAATTTAAAAGGAGATATTTTATGAATAACGACGGTATCGTTAACGCTATTTTAAGCGACGCTAATTCGTATGCGGACGGCATTTACGAAAAGGCTTTAAAAGAAAGTAGCGAAATACTAAAAAATGCCGAAAACGACGGAAAAAACTTTATAAAAGAATCCGCTTTTAACGCACAAAAGCAAGCCGAAGAAATTCTTAAAAATAAAAGAACGCTTATCAATCTTGAAATAAAAAAATACGATTTAACCGCTAAAAGAGCAGTTATTGACGGTGTTTACGAAAAAGCGGTTTTAAAACTCAATTCTCTTAACGGAGGCGAGTATTTAAAATTCGTTTTATCACTTATTTCAAATAACGCAGATAAAAACGAAAAGGTAATTTTAAGCACTAACGCACCTATATCGGAAGAAGATATTTTAGCAAATTCTACCGTTAAAAAATTAGGGTTAACCGTAGAAAAAAGCGGTAAATTCGGTGGCGGAATTATGCTTTGCAACGAAAAGTTTGATAAAGATTTAACTTTTAAAACTATCGTTAACGAATTGCGTGAAAGTACGGAAAAAGAAGTAGCGTTGGAATTGTTCGGTTATGATAACTAATTTTGAGTATTTAAACGGTGTAATATCCACCAAACAAAAAAACTTAATAACCAAAGAAACCCTTTTAAAATGTTTAAACGGAGATATAAATTCGGCGTTAAAACTTATAAAGGAAAACGGCTTTGGCGGTAACCAAACGGAAACCGAAAAAATGATTGCGGAAGAAGAAAAAAGTTTATATTCTTTTATAAACGAAAACGCTCCCGCAAAATTCCTTATGCAGTTTTTTAATGCGGATATTGACTATCATAACGCACAAGTATGTTTGCGTAGCGAATTTTTGAAAAAGAATTTATACGGAGCAATAAAAGTAGGCGGTTTGTATTCTCACGAAGAATTGCAAAAAATGGTTATAGCCGTAATAAACGGTGAAGAAATAGACGGTATTTCGGCATTTACGAATATTGAAAGTAAGTTTTTAAAGAACGCAGTAAAAGATGGTTATAAGTCTTTGAAGACAGGCGGAAAAGGTTTTGAACTTGATTTGATTTTTGAAAAATACTTATCGCAAGAAAAACTTTTCTTATCGGGTAACCACGAAATTTTATTAGATATAGAAAAAACCGAAATAGACTATAAAAATATTTCTTCTTGTTTGCGTTCGGGTAGTGAAAAATACGTTGATTTATCTTATATTGAAGGTGGCTACGCTACGAAAAGAGAAATTCTTAATATTATAGATAAAGAAAAATCTCAAAACGCATTTGCATATCCTACCAAATACCGTAAACAAATAGTTTCGGCAATAAACGATATAAAAGAAGGAAAAGCAGTATATAATCTTGAAAACTTCTTTAATTCATACGCATTGAAAATACTTAACGTAAACAAATTCGTAGGCGAAGGCTACGTGCCGTTTATTCTTTATATTTACGAAAAAATAAACGAAATAAAGAACGTAAGAACGGTGCTTGTAGGTATTCAAGCAGGGCTTGACGAAAGTGACGTAAAAGCGAGGTTAAGAGAAAATTATGAAAGGTAAAACCGCAATAATCGGCGATTACGACGGAGTTTTGGCTTTTAAGGCGGGCGGAGTTGACGTTTACGGCGTAACGAGTGCCGAAGAAGCGAAAAACACCGTTAAAAAAATAGCGAAAGACTATGCCGTTATTTTCTTAACGAGTGATTACGCCGAACAAATGGATGAATATTTAAAAAGATTTTTAGAAAATCCGTATCCTATAATTTTAGTAATTCCTTCTAAAAACGGGGATAACGGATACTCAAAACGCAAATTAAAAGAGCAAATGGAACGTGCTCTCGGCGTTGATATTTTATTCAAAAACGAAGAAAAGGAAGATAAATAATGGAAGGAAGAATTGTAAAAGTATCCGGACCGTTAATCGTAGCGGAAGGTATGAAAGACGCTAAACTTTACGACGTTTGTAAAGTTGGCGATAAAAAACTTATCGGTGAAATAATAGAACTCCGTGGAGACAGAGCGTCTATTCAAGTTTACGAAGAAACCGCAGGTTTAGGAGTAGGCGATAAAGTTACTTCAACTGGCTATCCGCTTTCGGTTGAACTTGCACCGGGAATTATTAGCGGTATTTACGACGGAATTGAAAGACCGCTTAACAAAATAGTAGAAAATTACGGCGACAGAATTACCCGTGGTATAGAAGTTGATATTCTTTCAAGAACGCAAAAATGGGAGTTTAACCCTACTAAAAAGGTTGGTGACGAAGTTGTTGCAGGCGACGTTTTAGGCGTTGTTGAAGAAACTGCCTCCGTTTTACATAAAATAATGGTACCTTACGGTGTAAAAGGTAAAATCGTAAGTATAGAAAAGGGCGAATTCACCATAACCGAAACTATTGCCAAAATTGACGACGGCGAAAAGGTAGTTGACGTTTGTATGTTACAAAAATGGCCGGTAAGAAAGGCTCGTCCGTACAAAGAAAAACAACCACCTAAAATGCCAATGGTAACGGGTCAAAGAGTTATTGATACTCTTTTCCCGATAGCAAAAGGCGGTTGTGCCGCAGTTCCCGGTCCTTTCGGTTCGGGCAAAACGGTAGTTCAACACCAACTTGCAAAATGGGCGGATGCAGAAATTATTGTTTACGTTGGTTGCGGAGAACGTGGCAACGAAATGACGGACGTTTTAAACGAATTCCCTGCGCTTAAAGACCCGAAAACTGGCGAAGCGTTAATGAAAAGAACCGTTCTTATCGCAAACACGAGCGATATGCCGGTTGCCGCACGTGAAGCGTCTATTTATACGGGTATAACCATAGCCGAATATTTTAGAGATATGGGCTATAACGTTGCTATAATGGCAGACTCTTCTTCCCGTTGGGCAGAGGCTTTGCGTGAAATGTCGGGAAGACTTGAAGAAATGCCGGGCGACGAAGGTTACCCAGCATACCTTGCAAGTAGACTTGCCGAATTCTATGAAAGAGCAGGTATCGTAAAAGTATTAGGTAAAGAAGACGTTTACGGCTCGGTAACCGCAATAGGTGCGGTATCTCCTCCGGGCGGTGACCTTTCCGAACCCGTTTCGCAAGCAACTTTAAGAATAGTAAAAGTATTCTGGGGCTTGTCCGCACAACTTGCTTATAAAAGACATTTCCCGGCTATTGACTGGCTTACAAGTTATTCTCTTTACGATGAAAGACTTTCCGAATGGTTTAACGAAAACGTTGAAAGCGACTTTATGGCTTTGCGTTCCTTCATTATGGCTATATTGCAAGAAGAAGCAAACCTTGACGAAATAGTAAGGCTCGTAGGTATGGATTCCTTATCTTATAAAGACAGGGTAACTATGGAAACGGCAAAAATCATAAGAGAAGACTATTTGCACCAAAACGCTTTCCACGAAACCGACACTTACACTTCTTTGAAAAAGCAATATAAAATGCTCAAACTTATTAAAACTTTCTACGATTTAGCAAACGTTGCGGTAGAAAACTACGCCGACTTGAACGACGTTTTGAACGTTCCGGCCAAGGACAAAATAGGTAGAGCAAAATACGTTGAAGAAGAAAATTTACAAGAACTTGACGACGCTTTAATTGCGTTAACGAGTGAACTCAACGCACTTTCTAAAGGAAAAGAAGATAATGAATAAAGAATATAAAACTATTAAAGAAGTCGTTGGACCTTTAATGATGGTTGAAGGTGTAAACGGCGTTAAATACGATGAACTTGTTGAAATAGAACAAGCAAACGGCGAAATTCGTCGTGGTAAAGTTTTGGAAGTTAAGGACGACAAAGCCGTAGTTCAACTTTTTGAAAGTTCACAAGGTTTGCAAATTTCCACCGCAAAAGCAAAATTTTTAGGTCGTTCTCTTGAACTTGCCGTTTCAAAAGATATGCTCGGCAGAGTATTTGACGGTATGGGCAACCCGAAAGACGGTGGTGCTCCTATTATTCCCGATAAAAAACTCAACATTAACGGCGAACCTATCAACCCAGCCGCTCGTGATTACCCCAACGAATTTATTCAAACGGGTATTTCCGCAATAGACGGACTTAACACGCTTGTTCGTGGACAAAAATTACCCGTGTTCAGTATGAGTGGTCTTCCGCACGCCGAACTTGCCGCACAAATCGCAAGACAAGCGAAAGTTAGAAATTCAAACGACCAATTCGCAGTAGTATTTGCCGCAGTAGGTATCACGTTTGAAGAAGCGGAATTCTTTATAAACGACTTTAAGAAAACGGGTGCTATTGAAAGAACGGTTTTATTCACGAATTTAGCAAGCGACCCCGCTATTGAGCGTATTGCAACGCCCCGTATGGCACTTACTTGTGCGGAATATTTGGCTTTTGAATGCGGTATGCACGTTTTGGTTATCATAACCGATATAACAAACTACGCCGAGGCTTTGCGTGAAGTTTCCGCAGCAAGAAAAGAAGTTCCCGGCCGTCGTGGTTACCCCGGTTACTTATATACCGACCTTGCAACGTTATACGAAAGAGCAGGTAGAATTAAAGGTAAAAACGGTAGTATAACTCAAATTCCTATCTTAACGATGCCCGAAGACGATAAAACACACCCGATTCCCGACTTAACGGGTTATATAACCGAAGGTCAAATAATTCTTTCCCGTGAACTTTATAAAAAAGGCGTTACTCCGCCTATTGACGTACTTCCTTCTCTTTCCCGTTTGAAAGATAAAGGTATAGGCGACGGAAAGACGAGAGAAGACCACGCCGATACTATGAACCAACTTTTCGCAGCGTACGCACGTGGTAAAGAATGTAAAGAATTATCGGCTATTTTAGGTGATTCGGCACTTACTCCAACGGATAAATTATACGCAAAATTCGCCGAAGAATTTGAAAAAAATTACGTTTCGCAAGGATTTAGTGCAAACCGTAGTATAGAGCAAACGCTTGATACGGGTTGGAAACTCTTATCTCTTTTACCCGTTAACGAACTTAAAAGAATTAAGGAAAAATATATTGAAAAATATATGCCCAAGGAAGAACAGTTTTAAGGTAATAAAATATGGCAAGACTTAACGTAAACCCCACTCGTATGGAGTTAAAACGGTTAAAAGGCCGTTTAAAAACCGCAGAGCGTGGTCATAAATTATTAAAAGATAAATCGGACGAAATGGTTCGTAGATTTTCCGTTTTAGTGCGTAAAAATAAGGAATTACGTGATAAAACCGAAAAGGAACTTTCTCTCGTTTTAAAAGAATTTTCCAAAGCAAGAAGTTTAACGTCGGTTGAAGATATTGAACTTGCGTTTAGCATACCTTCAAAGTCCGTAGAACTTGATATTTCTACGGAAAACGTTATGAGCGTGGAAGTTCCTTCAATAAAAATAAACGAAACGTCTTCTACCGATAATTATCCGTATGCGTTTTCAACTATCACGAGCGAAGTTGACTATTCTTCAAAAAAGGTAAGCGAACTTATAGAAAATCTTATTCGTTTAGCCGAAGTGGAAAAGTCGGTGCAAATGCTTGCGGTAGAAATTGAAAGAAACAAGCGTAGAGTAAACGCTTTGGAATACGTTATGATTCCCGACCTTCAAGAAACAATCAAGTATATACGCTCCAAACTTGACGAAAACGAACGTGGTGCAACCACACGTTTAATGAAAGTAAAATCGTTTATTAACAATTAAATCACACAATAAAGTGTAAAAGTATAGTCCACGATATTAAGTATCGTGGACTTTTTTGCTAAAAATAATGAAAATTCCACAACGCTTGCTATTAAGCAAATAACATTTTTTTAATATGAATTTTTTCCTCAACGCTTGCGATAGCAAGCATATCACTATTTCACGACTTTATCGTGAAATAATCTCACGCTGAAAGGCATATCACTCCACCGAC
>JAZRVG010000085.1:0-11223 GCA_045599025.1 Christensenellaceae bacterium
TAAATGCAAGAGAAATATCCTATAAAAAACGTTATATACGAAAAAGAAAATATGTTTTTATCTCCGTACGCTACCTTTTCAAAAAACACTAAAGGCAGAGCGGTTTACGAAGAAGAATGTCCTATGCGAACGGAATTTCAACGTGATAGAGACAGAATTATTTATTCTAAATCTTTTTTACGTTTAAAAAACAAAACGCAAGTTTTCTTTTCTCCGGAAGGCGACCATTACATGACTCGTTTAACTCATACTTTGGACGTATGCCAAATAGCACGTTCCATAGCAAGAAGTTTATCGTTAAACGAAGATTTAGCCGAAGCGATAGCACTCGGGCACGATTTAGGTCATACTCCTTTCGGTCACGCAGGGGAAAGAGTGTTAAACAAACTTTGCGAAAACGGTTTTAAGCATAACGAACAATCTTTAAGAGTAGTTGATAAAATAGAAAAATTAAACCTAACTTTTGAAGTAAGGGACGGAATTTTAAATCATAAAATTACGGGAAATCCACAAACTTTGGAAGGAAAGGCAGTTTCTTTATCGGATAGAATAGCCTATCTTAATCACGACGTAGAAGACGCAATAAGAGCGGGCGTTATAAATGCAAACGATATTCCAAAAGAAGTAACGGAAATTTTAGGAACGAGTTCCGCATCACGAATAAACGCAATGATAACTTCGGTTTATAACACGAGCCACGCAAAAAACACCGTGGATATGTCAAACGAAGTTAAATCGGCTATGACAATATTGCGTGAATTTATGTTTGAAAGGGTATATTTCAATTCGGTAGCACGTGGCGAAGAAGAGCGTGCAAGCAATATGATAACCGAACTCTACGCTTATTTTAAACTTAATCCCGACAAATTGCCTAAAATTTATAAAGAACTTTTAGAAGACAATTCTCTTGATACGGTAATTTGCGATTATATTTCGGGTATGACGGACAGGTACGCCGTCACCGTATTCAAATCTATTTTCGTACCTAAAATTTTTGATTTAAACGTATAAGAAATGGCAAGTATAGACGAAAAGTTCCTTGACGAACTTAAAAGTAAAGTGAATATAGTTGACGTTGCTCAAAAATACTGCGTTTTATCACGCAAAGGGCCGTCAAACTACTGGGCGAGATGTCCTTTTCCCGGGCATACCGAAAAAACCCCGTCGTTTTCAATAAACGAACCGGGGCAATTTTGCCATTGTTTCGGTTGCGGAAAGGGTGGCGACGTTATTCACTTTATTGAAGAAGTTGAGAACTTGACCTTTTACGAATCGGTAAAATATCTTGCCGAATACGCTAAAATGCCACTTCCCGAAAATGACGATTATGACGAAGAACGTGTAAAAAACGAGAAAGTTAAAAGGGAAAGGCAATATCAAATTTTAAGAGAAACGGCTTTGTTTTACGTAAGAAATTTGAATACGGAACAAGGCGAAAAGGCAAGGGAATATATAAAAAAACGTGGTTTTTCAACCGAAACGGTAAAAGCCTTCGGGCTCGGTGTTTCACTTGATTATAACGGCTTGCCGAATTATTTGCTTTCAAAAGGTTTTAGTAAAGAAGAAATTCTTTCGGTAGGCGTTTGTCAAGTAAATCAAAAAGGCATTATGTACGATGCCGAGGCCGGAAGATTAACTATTCCCGTAATAAACGCCATGAATAAAGTCATTGCGTTTACGGGTAGAATTTTAGAAAAAAACGATAAGGTAGGCAAGTATAAGAATACTGCCGAAACACCGCTTTATCAAAAAAAGCGTATGCTTTATGCGATAAATAATCTAAAAAAATACCGTTTAGAGTACGACTTTAAAAACGTAATAATGGTTGAAGGTAATTTGGACGCCGTTTCACTTTATCAAGCAGGTTTTAAAAACGTAGTAGCGTCAATGGGAACTTCCTTAACGCTTGAACAAGCAAAACTGTTAAAGCGTTATACCGATACCGTTTTAATTTCTTACGACGGCGACTTTGCAGGTCAAAAAGCGACCGTTAGAAGTTTGGAAATTTTTGAAAACGAAGGTTTTGAAGTAAGGGTTGTAAATTTACCCGAAGGTAAAGATCCTGACGAAATTATTCAAACTTACGGAAAGGACGCATATCAAAAATTACTTGATAACGCTTTACCGCTCATTGATTTTAAACTTAAACTTTGCGAAGTCGGTAAAAATTTCAATGTTGATGCGGACAAGCGTAAATACGTTCAAGAATCGTTGGAAATTATAAAAACCGTTTCTGATGCGTTTTTAAGGGAAGAACTTTTAAAGAAAGTAAGAGCCAAATCGGGCATTACTTACGAATCTTTAAAAAGGGACGTTGAAAACGGCGGGGTAGAAATAGAAAAGAAAGAAAAAGTTCATGAAACGGTCGTTAAAAAATCGGCTGTAAATTCAAAGGTTGAAAAGGCGGAAAGGGCAGTTCTTTGTGCTTACGCTTTAAAAAAGCCTTACGCATTAAAATACGATTTATCCGAACTTTTTTTCACTAACCCCATAAGAGATAAAATAGCGGAATACGTTTTAGATAACGATTACGATATAAAAACAGAAAAAATAAACGAAATAGTAGGCGAAGAAGGTTTAGAAGAACTTTCCAACTTGCTTTCGTCATTAGATACCGTTTTGGATAAGCCGAGCGAAGAGAAATTTTTTAACGATTGCGTAGTTATCATTAAAAGAGCGAATATACAAAACGAAATAAAATCGCTAAACGAAGAGTATTTAAAAGAAACTGACGCCGATAAAAAAGAAACAATCGCAAACGCAATTTCAAAACTTACCACCAATCTTGCTAATTGCATAACGGAGGACAAAAAATGAGCATATCAAACGAAAAATTAAGCGAACTTAAACAATGTTTAGTAGCAAACTACAAATCTTCGGGTAAAATTTCCACCGACGAATTAATGGATAAAATTGACAAAATTAACATTTCCGCCGAACAAATGGATGCTATTTACGAAGAACTTAAAAATAACAGCATTGAAGTAGTAGACAGTTACGAAGAAGAGAAAAATAAAGAACTTTTATTACAACTTGAAAAAGAAATATCAATGGACGACCCCGTCAAGGTTTATCTTAAAGATATCGGTAAAATTGCTCTTTTATCAAACGAAGAAGAAGCAGTTCTTGCCGAAAAGATGATGAACGGTGACGAACAAGCAAAAAGAAGACTTTCCGAAGCCAACTTGCGTTTGGTCGTATCAATAGCAAAAAGATACGTCGGTAGGGGAATGCACCTTTTGGACTTAATTCAAGAAGGTAATTTAGGCTTAATGAAAGCAGTTGAGAAATTTGACTACACGAAAGGTTTTAAATTTTCAACTTACGCAACGTGGTGGATTCGTCAAGCTATAACGAGAGCGATTGCCGACCAAGCAAGAACAATAAGAATTCCCGTTCACATGGTAGAAACAATCAATAAAGTAGTAAAAGTATCACGCCAACTTCTTCAAGATTTAGGTAGAGAACCTACTCCCGAAGAAATTGCCGAATATATGAATATGCCTGTTGAAAGGGTAGTTGAAATTCAAAAAATAGCACAAGACCCCGTTTCTTTGGAAACGCCGATAGGCGAAGAAGAAGACAGTAATTTAGGTACTTTTATTGAAGACGAAAACGCAAAATCGCCTAGCGACGTAGTTGCTTTTGATATGCTCAAAAAACAACTTATTTCAATATTAGATACCTTAACCCCTCGTGAAGAAAAAGTTTTGCGTTTGCGTTACGGTATAGACGACGGCAGACCGAGAACTTTGGAAGAAGTAGGTAAAGAATTCAACGTAACCCGTGAAAGAATAAGACAAATTGAAGCGAAAGCCCTTCGTAAACTCCGTCATCCTTCACGTTCTAAAAAACTTAAAGAATATTTAGATTCATGAGCAAGCGTTTAAAAACGATAACTTCACTTGTAAAAAAGTGTAACGTTTTTGCCGACGTAGGTTGCGACCACGGTTATATAGCGGAAGAAATATTAAAAACCGATAAAGCGAATAAAGTTATAATAAGCGATATATCAAAACAAAGTTTGCAAAAGGCGGTAAATCTTTTAAAACCTTACGGCGAAAGAGTAAAAGCAGTCGTTTGCGATGGCTTTAACGGTTACGACGGAGAAAGTGATTTTGCAGTTATTGCGGGAATGGGTGGAGAAGAAATATGCGATATTATTTCTAAATCAAAATTACCGCCTAAAAGTTTAGTTTTGTCACCGCAAAAAAACAGTGATAAAGTTAGAAAATTGCTTGTAAATTTAGGTTATTATATCTTTAAAGATTTTACGTTAAAAGACGGTAAATTTTACGATATAATCTACGCCGAAAAGACGGGAGAAAAAAGTATTTATACCGAAAACGAATATTTATTCGGTAAAGACAATTTAAAAGAAAAACCCGCCGATTTTATAGAAAAATTAAAAAACGAAGAAAAACTTTTAACTTCCGTAATAAATAGCGGAGCGAAAGAAGTTTTAAAAGAAAAAACCGAAAGGCTTGAAATTATTAGGGAAATTATTTATGAAAATAAATGAAATTTTCAATAAACTTTGCGATTACGCACCTATAAAACTTTCCGAAGATTTTTGCAAAGCGGAAAACGCTTACGATAATTCGGGCATTATAGTTGATTTAAAAGAAGATATAACGGGCGTTGTGTTTTCGCTTGATTTAACCTTAAAAACGGTTGAATACGCTATAAGCGTAGGAGCAAATTTAATAATAACGCATCATCCGGCTATATATTATCCTATAAAGAATATAAACGGAAATACCGCACTTTATTTAGCAGTTCAAAACAAAATAGGCGTTATATCAATGCACCTTAATTTTGATTCTTGCGAAAAGGGTATTGACTATTATTTTGCCAAAGGTTTAGGAGCAAAAAATCAAGAAATTTTATTAAAACTTGATAAAAATCAAGGCTATGGAAGAAAGTTTAATTTAAACGGAATTACCTTAAACGAAATTGCTAAAAACTACGAAAAAGAGTTTAAAACAAAAAGATATACCGTTTACGGAAATTTAGATAAAAAAATCAACGCCGTTTGTTCGTATTGCGGTGGTGGTTTAGAGATAGAAAACGTTTTAAAGGAAGATGTTGATTTATTCGTGTCGGCAGACGTTCCGCATCACGTTATAAAAGAAGTTTTAGAAAAAGACAAGTGTTTGCTTTCCGTTTCGCACTATTCAAGCGAGATATACGGGTTTTCTAAAATATACGAAAATTTAAAAGAAAAAATAAATGAAAAAACTTACTTGTTCGTTGAAGAAACCTATATGTAAGTTAAAATAAAGGAGTGCATTATGAATAAACAAATTGAACTTATTTTATCTTATCAAGAAGAAGACAAAAAACTCAAAAACATTGAAGACGAAATAAGAAAAAGTGAATGTACGCAAAAATTTTTCGTTGCTAAAAAGTTCTTATCAACTGTTAACGACAGTCTTAACCAAATAGAACAAAAAGCAAAAAGCATAATTGACGAATATAACTATGTTTTGAAAAAACTTAACGATTTAAAAAATCAAGCAAAGGAATTTTTACAAAACGTTGAAACGGTTGAAAGTGAAGACGAACTTGCTTACGTAAAAAAGAAGTTTACAGAAACTTCAAATTTAATTGCCGAAACGGAAAGCAAAGTAAACTCCATATCTAAAGATATGGAAAACGCTTTAAAAGATTATTCGGCACTTGGAAACGAAAGCAAAAAAATGAAAGAGCAATATAACACTTTCGGTCCGGAATATCAAAAATTATGTCAAGAAAAAGATAACGAAATGAAAGAGATTAAATCAAAACTTTCGGAACTTAAAAAGGACATTGACAAAGATTTAATGGACAAATATATTGCAAAGCGTAACGATAAAAAGTTCCCGATAGTTTATAAAGTTCACACGCCCGATAAAAACAATTTTTATTGTCCGGCATGTGCAACGAATGTTAGTTTGCAAGTTATTAACGATTTAAAAAGCGGACAAATAAAAGAGTGTGAAACTTGTCATAAACTTTTATATTTTTCTGAAAAATAAAACATAAAGATAAGGGAGAAAAAATATGAAACTTAATTACCGTAGAACAATTTTAGTAGGTTTTGCTTTTTTGCTTATAATGGCATTTTGGCAAGCGTACGATGCAATCGTTCCACTCATTTTAGTTAATAAATACGGCATGAATCAAACGTTATCGGGCTTTATTATGGCACTTGATAACATTTTAGCCTTGTTTATGTTACCGCTTTTCGGTGCAATATCCGATAAAACGAAAACTAAATTCGGCAAAAGAACTCCGTATATAGTTATAGGAACGGTTTTTGCGATAATTTCTTTCATACTTGCAACAATAGTAGGAAAATTGTTTTTGTTTATAACAATGCTTTTGATAGCACTCGTATCAATGGCAATTTTCCGTTCGCCCGCCGTTGCTTTAATGCCGGACGTAACCGTAAAACCACTCCGTTCAAAAGGTAACGCAGTAATCAACTTAATGGGTGCGGTAGGTGGAATTTTAGTTTTGGTTTTAGGTATGCTTTTCAAAACTTCCGCCGAGGGTAAAACGGACTTTACTTTTTACGTAATGGCGGTAACGGGCATAATGCTTATATCGTTAATTATCTTCGTTTTAACGGTTAAAGAGCCTAAATGGGCTTTGGAAATGGAAGAAGAAACCAAAAAGTTAGGCGACGAAGAGGTAGAGCAAAGAGAAGAAGTCGGCGGAAAGTTGACTAAAGGTCAAACGGTTTCACTTATTTTGATTTTATCGTCCGTTGCCCTTTGGTATATGGGGTATAACGCAGTAACTTCAAAATATTCGTTATATGCAGAAAAAGTTTTAAAGCAAGACTATAATTTAACTTTAATAATCGCACAAGCCGCTGCAATAGTATCATATTTCCCCGTAGGAATTTTAGCAAGCAAAATCGGTAGAAAGAAATCAATATTGATAGGCGTTTTAGTGCTTGCGTCGGCATTTTTCTTTGCGGTATTCGCAAGGGAAACTACTCCCGCTTTCGTAATGTATATATTGTTCGCTTTGGCAGGAATCGGTTGGGCTACTATAAGCGTAAACTCTTTCCCGATGGTAGTAGAACTTGCAAAGGGTAGTGACGTTGGAAAATATACCGGTTATTATTATACCGCAAGTATGCTTGCACAAACTTTAACCCCCGTGTTTTCGGGTGCTATAATGGACTTGTTCGGCAATATGTTACCGCTTTTCGTTTACGCAACGGTATTCGTAATACTTTCCTTCGTTACAATGCTTTTCGTTAAACACGGTGACAGTAAACCTGCTCAAAAAAAGAGCATTTTAGAAAGTTTAGACGTAGATAACGACTAAAACAGTTTGCAAATCAAACAAGTTAATATATTAGAAATAAAAGTAGCGGTAAGTGAAAAAACAATTCCTTTCGCTACTTTTTTGTTTTTGCATTTGGAAAAATAAACTGCGGAAACGTAAAAAGTAGTTTCGCTTGAACCGTATAAGCAACACGCACAAAGCGAGATATAAGAATTTACGCCGTTATTTTTAATTACTTCGGTTAAAAGAGCCAAACTACCGCTACCCGAAAAAGGTTTTATAATCATAAGTTTAATAAGTTCCTTCGGTACGCCGAAAAAAGTAAAAACGGGGGAAACGGTTTTAATAAAAAAATCACTAAAACCGCTAACTTCAAAAACTTCGCACATTAAAAATATTGCAGTTATATAAGGAAAAAGAGAAACGGCAAGCGGAATAGCACCTTTTGAGCCTTCAATAAAAGAATTATATACGTTTTGTTTTTTTATAACGGAATATAAAATAAGTAAAATAAGTAAAACGGGTAAAACGTAAACTTGAAAATTCATATTAAAACACCTTACATAAAACTATTCCTATAAAAGTGGAGATAAAAGTTGAAATTAAAGTGGGAACGACAATAATTGAAGGGTTTTGAGAACCTAAACTTATAAGAAGTTGCATAACTGAAACGGGCAAAAGTTGTATTGAAGTTGCCGAAATTGTAAAGAGCATAGTTTTTGCTTTTTCGTTATTATTTTTATCAAGTAAATGCATAGCGTCAATACCGATAGGGGTAGCAACGCCCGAAAGCCCAAGTATATTTGCGGAAAGGAACAGTGAAATAGTTTTTGTCGTTTTATCGTCTGTTTTACCGAACAAAAACTTTATAACGGGTTTAAAAAGTTTAGCAAGTTTTTCGTTAAGACCGCTTGAAATAATCAAATTAGTAAACCCAAGCCAAATAGCGTAAATCCCCGTAATTTGAACGGAAAGTGTAATTGCTTTTTCGGTTGCCGTTGTAAAACAAGTTAAAAGAGCGGTAGGACGCTTGATTAAAATTAAAATAAATGATATAATTATTGTAAAAGTAAAAACGGAGTTCATAATTAAATTTATGATTAAAAAAAATCGTATAGAACGCTTAAAATCCGTTGACTTTATATAAAAAAAGTGTTATTATTGTATGCGACAAGCAGAAGTTAACCCTTCTCGCCGGCAACAACGGTTAGCACGGCAAATATCAATTATTAGCAATTAGCGAATTTTTGACGGGTTACTTTTGTATCCCGTCAATTTTTTATAGGAAGGTATAAGACCATTAAAGAAGCCCATCAATTAAATGAAGAAATAAGAGATAAAGAAGTCCGTTTAATAGGAGCAAACGGAGAACAACTCGGTATCGTATCAAGTCAAGAAGCACTCCGTATTGCTTATGAAGAAGATTTGGACCTTGTTAAAATATCTCCAAACGCAGTTCCGCCTGTATGTAAAATAATGAATTACGGCAAATATAAGTTTGAACAACTTAAAAAAGCAAAAGAAGCCCGTAAAAACCAAAAGGCAGTTGAACTTAAAGAAATTTGGCTTTCAATGACTATTGACGTGGGCGACTTAAACGTAAAAGCCAAACAAACGGTCAAATTCCTTCAACAAGGAAACAAGGTAAAAGTATCAATAAGAATGCGTGGTAGGCAAAACGCACATTCCGATTTAGGTGTTGACGTAATGGATAGATTTTTCAAAATGGTTGAATCTGACGCCGTTATGGAAAAGAAACCTATGCAAGAAGGAAGAAGTATTCTTATGATTTTAGCCCCAAAGGCTTAATTTACAATTATAATTTAGGAGGACAATAAAATGCCAAAAATGAAATCGCACAGCGGTGCTAAAAAGCGTTTTTCACTTACCGCAACCGGCAAGGTAAAAAGAGGTCATCAAGGTAAAAGTCACATTTTATCTAAAAAAGACACTAAAAGAAAGAGAAGATTGAGAAGTACGACCTACGTTTCTCAAACACAAGAAAAGACTGTTAAGTCAATAATTCCTTACAAGGGTTAATTTTAAAAGGAGAAAATAGAGTATGCTTATTAAAAGAGGTGTTAACGCTGTTAAAAAGCGTAGAAAAATAATGAAACTTTCTAAAGGATACTACGGTTCAAAGAGCAAACTTTACAGAGTTGCAAGAGAAGCCGTAATGAAATCTTTAGGTTACAGTTTCGTAGGAAGAAAACAAAGAAAGAGACAGTTTAGACAACTTTGGATTGCTCGTATTTCTGCCGCTTGCAAAATGAACGGTATTTCATACAGTAAATTTATGTATGGTCTTAAACTTGCGGAAATCAAACTTAACAGAAAAGTTCTTGCAGATATGGCAGTAAACGATATGGCTGGCTTTACCGCACTCGTTGAAACCGCTAAAAGCAAAATTTCCAAATAATATAAAGGCTGTTTTATAACAGCCTTTTTTCACTTTATGGTTTATACGTCAAAACAAAACGTTTTAATAAAAGAAATTGCATCTTTAAAAGAGAAAAAAGGTCGTAACGATTTAGGTTTATTCGTTGCCGAAGGCTTAAAACTCGTAAAGGACGCAATTTTATATAATCAAGAAGTCGTTAAAATAGTAATTGCGGAAAATTTTTCAGGTGAAATTCCAAAATCAAACGCCGAAGTTATAACGGTATCAAACGAAGTATTTAAGTTTATTTCAAGTGAAGTAACGCCACAAGGCATACTTGCCGTTATTAAAATTCCAAACCAAGCGGTAAAAGCACCAAACGGCAATTCGCTTATATTAGACGGAGTTCAAGACCCCGGTAATTTAGGTGCGATAATCCGTTCGGCAAACGCTTTTAATTATAAGGAACTTTACCTTGTAAATTCGGTGGACGCATATTCGCCGAAAGTTGTACGTTCCTCTATGAGCGGACTTTATAACGTTAAAATTTTCAAGTGTAATTATAACGAACTTTTTGAAGTTTTAAACGGTGTAAAGGTAGTAGTTGCCGATATGGGCGGTGAAGATATAACAAATTTCGTATCGCCCGAAAAATTTTCAATAGTAATGGGAAACGAAGGCAACGGAGTATCCGAAACTATGCGTAAAAGGGCGGACTATACCGTAAAAATACCGATGAACGCAACTTGTGAAAGTTTAAACGTAGCGGTTGCGTCATCAATAATGATGTATAAACTTAACGAAAAATAAAGGAGTATTTTATGTCAGGACATAGCAAATGGGCGAATATTAAAAACAAAAAAGCAAAAACCGATGCAGTAAGAGGAAAAATCTTCACAAAAATCGGTAGAGAAATCGCAGTTGCCGCAAAAGGCGGTGCAGACCCGGCGACTAACAGTAAACTTGCGGACGTTATCGCAAAAGCAAAAGCCGCAAATATGCCTAACGACAATATACAAAGAAGTATCAAAAAGGCAGCCGGTGAACTCGGAAACGTTAACTACGAAGTTAAAATTTACGAAGGTTACGGTGTAGGCGGAAGTGCAGTTATCGTTAAAACTCTTACGGACAACGTAAACAGAACTGCAGGCGACGTAAGACACGTGTTTTCTAAATTCGGCGGAAATATGGGACAAACCGGTTCGGTTTCCTATATGTTTGAAAACAAAGGCGTTCTTATAATTGAACGTACCGTTGAACTTGATGAAGACACTATGATGGAAATGGCTCTTGATGCAGGTGCGGACGACGTTATCGTTTGTGACGATATTTACGAAGTAAGAACTCAACCGGGTGATTTTTCCGCAGTAAGAAAGTATTTTGAAGAAAAGAAAATTGAATTCGTTGAAGCCGATGTTTTAATGGTTCCAAACGATAAAGTAACCTTAACCGACGACCAAGTTTCAACTTTCAACAAAATGCTTGAAGCCTTTGAAGATAACGACGACGTTCAAGACGTATATCATAACGTTAATCTTCCCGAAGAAGACGAAGAA
>JAZRVG010000086.1:0-11782 GCA_045599025.1 Christensenellaceae bacterium
ATATAAGAATCGCCCATAAGTAAGTCAATTAAAGTTCCGTCTTTAAGGCCGTTTATCAAATCGGCAATAGAGTAGCCGTAAAGTTTATTTGAAATATCGGTAATTTCAGTTCCGTCCGAAGTGTACCAGTTACCCGTACAGTTGGAAACGTCGTTATGAACGGGACAAAGAGCGTCTTTAGTGCATTGTTCTACGCCTGCAATATCGCCTATTTTAATTCCGCCTGCGAAATTCATAAGGTCAAATTTATACTTGTTTTCTTCAACGTTCCATACGAATAAAGATTTTACAAGCATGTCAAGATAGTCTAATTTATCAATGAATTCTTGTCTACCACTCTCTTCTTTAACGAACAATTCCGCTATCAATTCGTTGAACGGTTTTTCGCCTATTCCCTTTAAATTGCCTTCGTTAAGTTCGTAACCTATATCAACGGTCTTTCCACCGATAACGCTATCGGTTATTAAAGAAAAATAAATATTTCCTATATTTTTCAAAACTTCGTTTTCATTATCGTATTCGTATTCGTTAGTTACGTCGTTATAACTTTCTTCAAAGAAGGAAGAAAGCACCGCACCTATTTTTAACGAAGAAAGATAACTTAAAATTGCAGGTTTACCCGTAATTTCGTCCTTTTTAATAAGTTCGCCGATAGTGAAAGAACGCAAATAATCTCTTGCGTGTTCCGAGAAAACGGGGTAACGTCCGTTACTTCCTTTTGAAATAAAGGCAAATATAATGCCTGCATTTAAGTTCTTAAAACCGTTTGCGGTAGAGAATAACGCTACGGGGGCTAAATCTTTAACCGCTTGAATATCACGCTCGTCGGCTTCGTCAACCTTAACGCCCATTTTTGAAACGAATTCGTCAAGATTAAAACCGTATTCTTCAAGTTTTTGCAAAGTAAATTCGTTAGGATTTTTATTAGCCGAAACTATTATAGCAGTCCATTCTTCAACGGTAAAGCCGTTCATATCTCCAAGCATTTCTTGGCTTGCTCCCACCTTTTCAAGTGATAAGTGCTTAAAAGCCCAGTAAGCAGTTCCGGCAATAGCACCCGATAATGCAACTATACCGAACACCATACCGAATATAAATGCTAACGTCCTTTTAAAAAAGTTTCCCATATTTTAACTCCAAAAATTAGATTGTTTTACAAACAACTTAAAATATTATATTATATTTTAATTCAAATGTCAATAAATAGGTAAAACAATATACCCACCTCATATTAAAAAACTCCCGTTTTATACGAGAGTTTTTACTTTTTTACAAAATTTTCAATTATTCCGGAATAACCGAAACGGTTATTTTAGCGGAAACGTCGGGTAAAAATTTAACTTCTACCTTGTATTCGCCAAAATTCTTGATAGCGTCCTTTAAAAGAACTTTCTTTTTATCAACGGAAAAACCGAGAGCGTTTATACCGTCGGCAATTTCTTTTGCGGTAACAGAACCGAAAATCTTACCGTTTTCACCACTCTTTAATTTAGCAACAACCGTTTTGCCGTCAAGTTTTTTCGCTTCTTCTTTTAAAGCCTTAATTTCTTCTTGGCGGTGATAGTCTTGAGAATCTAATTTTATATTTAAACTGTTTACTTTAACGGCGGTTGCTTCTTCCGCTAAACCCTTTTTGATTAAAAAGTTTCTTGCGTAACCGTCACTAACTTCTTTAATTTCGTTAACTTTGCCTATACCTTTAACGTCTTTTAATAAAATAACTTTCATAGTTTGCCTACCTTTATTTTATTTTATTATATTTTCTTTATTTTGTCAAGGTATATAGCCGTTTTATTTGCTCATACTTTCTTTACGCTAAATTGCGAAAAGGAGTTTATTATGATAGATAATTACATTGATTGCGACGTTCACGAATGCGAACACAACGTTTTCGGCAAGGGTTGTTGTTTGCATAAAGTAAGAATTACCACCGATTGTACGAAATGTACTTGTTGCGACAGTTTTAAGAATAAAAATATTGATTAAAATTATTGCAATTAGCCGTTAATAGTGCTATACTACCCGTATGAAAATTTATCAAAATGCAACGGAGATTATAGGTAACACTCCGCTACTCAACGTTACCGAAATATTTAAAGACGAAAATATCGTAGCCGAAATTTACGCAAAACTTGAAATGTTCAACCCATGCGGTTCGGCAAAAGACAGGGTTGCTTTATCTATGATAAACGACCTTGAAGAAAAAGGACTTTTAACGAAAGATACCGTTATTATTGAACCCACTTCGGGAAATACGGGAATAGGTTTAGCACTCGTTGGTGCGATAAAAGACGTAAGAACTATAATTATTATGCCGGACACGATGTCGGTAGAACGCCGTAAACTCGTTAAATCGCTCGGTGCGGAACTTATTTTAACCGAAGGAAAACTCGGTATGCAAGGTGCGATAGACAAGGCGGAAGAACTTAAAAAAACTATTCCTAATTCTGTAATAGCAGGTCAATTCGTAAACCCGGCGAACAGTAAAGCCCACTATTTAACTACGGGACCCGAAATTTTTAGAGATACGGACGGTCAAGTTGACATTTTCGTAGCGGGCGTTGGAACGGGCGGAACGATAACGGGCGTTGGCGAATATTTAAAAGAACAAAATCCTAAAATAAAAGTTGTTGCTATTGAGCCTTTCAACTCCCCCGTTTTATCAAAAGGTATTAAAGGAACACACGGACTTCAAGGCATAGGTGCAGGTTTCGTTCCCGAAGTTTTAAACACTTCTATATACGACGAAGTTATTGCCGTTAAGGAACAAGACGCTTATTCTTACGGAAGAAAACTTGCTAAAAAAGCAGGAGTTTTAACGGGAATAAGTTCGGGTGCTGCGTTATACGGAGCGGTAAGCCTTGCAAAACGCAAGGAAAACGAAGGAAAGAAAATAGTAGTTCTTCTTCCCGATACGGGCGACAGATATTTATCAACCGAAATGTACGAATAAAATACGATTACTACTCAAAAAGGCCGTTATAGACGGCTTTTTTTATTTTAGTTGTGTTTTGATTTTTTCGTAAGGGTTAGAATTTTGTATAAAATCGTATAATTCTTTTCCACGCAAAGTTTTAACTAAATAGCCAAGTTCGTTCACTATTTCCAACTCGTAATAATACCCCGTATCAATAACCGAATAAAGCGAATTTACGTTATTTTCAAAATTTACGGCAACTTTTTTTACCGTTTTAGGTTTTTTCAATTCCAAATAAGAATAGTCGCTTAATACACGAATATACTTATCTTTATCGTTTTTGGAAAATACGCCTATATACGCAAACGCCGAAAAGAATAAAACCGTAAAGTTTACCTTTATAAAACAAGAAACCACGAACAAACCTAAAAGCAAGGTTGCAAGCAATACTCCAAGCCCTTTTACTATTCTTTCGGCGGTTTTTCTTTTTAGTTTTAGCCGTAAAGTAGCAAACAAAAATCTTCCGCCGTCAAGCGGATAGCAAGGTAGTAAATTAATAACGAACATAACTCCGTTTGCTATAACTACCGTATCGGTATAAGCGTAAGTTTCGGGGAAAAACCACCATAGAGCAACGAACAGTACCGCCACCAAAAAATTGATTAACGGCCCTGCCAAAGCAATTTTACACTCGTCTTTATAAGAAAGACCGAAAGTATCTCCGCTTATAATCGCACCGTAAGGCATAAGCGTTATTCTGTTTAATCTATAACCTAATTTTTGCGACGCAAAATAATGCCCGAGTTCGTGCAAACACGCCGTTAAAGTGCATATTAAAAAAGAAAATACTTTGCCTATAAAAGCAAAGTATAATCCAAATATGAAAAACAAAGGGTGTATTCTAAATTTTAAGTCAACCATACTATACTGTTTCCGTTTAAACCGTAGGCGGTAAGCAAAGCGTCGTTTTCAAACATACTTACGGTAATTTCTCCCGTAGAATAGCCGACGGGTACGTTGGAATAAGCGTTTTCACCTACTTGCAAATAAGAATATTCAAGCCCCGACATTACGGTTGTGAAAGAATCGCTATGGCGAACGGTTACGGTGTATTTCCCGTTGTTTTCGGAAACGTTTTCAACTACGCCGTTACACGGAGCGTAGCAAGCACCTTGCGATACTACCATTACGCCTTCATTTAAAGTAACGCTATCCGTTTTTGACGGAGAATATGCGGAAAAACTTGAATAAACCGCACTTGAAAAGGTTTCTTCTTTATTAAAAACTTGTCTTAATAAGTTGTTCATACCGCTATCTTCCCAAAAGATATTAGTTAAAATTATACCTATAATCAAAACGAAAATAGCAACTACTTGCACCGAAACGATATCAAATTTAGTATTTTTAACCGTAACGCTTTCAACGGGCTTTACTTTTTTTGTTTTAGGTTTTTTACTGCTTTTTACAACTTTACTGTTTATCTTTTTTGCAAATTCTTTTACGTTAAGTTTTGGAATTTTGCGTTTAACCGCTTGCTTTTCGGGTTTTTCTTCAACTTCTTTTACGGCGGTTTCTTCCGTTTGGTTTTCGTTGACTTTTTTAATAACTTCGTCAACTACGTTCTTCTTTTTTTTGCGTGCGGGTTTTATAACCACGTCGCATGAATTTACAGGCATTTCCAACATTTTAAGATATAAATCTTCTTCCATAATTATTACTCCTTTTTTTGTTCGTAGTAAATACTATTATTTTAATTCCCCGTTTATAACCTTATTAAAAAAAATTATTTTGTCTAATTAAGCATAATTTTTTGTTTTAGGTGCAAATTATAAATAGGAGGTAATTATGAAAAGAACTAAAAATTGTTCAAACAGCAACTCCAAGTCTACGAACAAAAAAACTTCTTCTACTAAAGATTGCAAGTAATGAGTACGAAGACTAAAAAATTTAAGTCGCCCTTTGATCCGCAAGGTAGTTATACGGGAAGAGATTACTTTGACCGTAACGAGAAACCTATACAAGACGTTGACGACTTATAAAAACCGACTTTATTCTATATAAAGTTATCTAAAAAAGAAGGATTTCTGTCCTTCTTTTTTTCATTTTTTCATTGACTTTTTAATTTTATATTTGTATAATTATATTATTTAAAGGAGTTATATTATGGAAAAATCTTTAAAAATTATTCAAGTGGTAAGTAAAATTGCCAAAATTTTAAGCATTATAGTTTTTATTGCTTGTATCGTAGGAGTTGCAGGCTCGCTCATTACTCTTTTACTTTTCGGTTCTATCAACTTTGAAGAAATAGTGCTTGATAACGGCGTAACTTTAAAAGCGTTTATTGAATCGGAGGCAAACGTTGATACCGACGCTTTTATTCCTTTAATGATAAGTGCAATAATTACTCTTATAGCAACGGGCGTAGTTAGTAAATTTACTCAAATTTATTTAGAACACGAATTAAAGGACGGAACGCCTTTTACCTTTAAAGGTGCAAAAGAGTGTTTAAGATTAGGTATTTTGGGAACTGCTATTTCGCTTGGTGCAAGCATTATATGTGGAATAATTGTTGCTTGCTTTAAATCAACTACCGAAATTAATATAGAATTTTCTCTTGACGTAGGATTTGGTCTTTTCTTCTTATTCTTGTCCGCAGTATTTTATTACGGTGCTTCCATTTTAGAAAAGAACGCTCAACTTGACAAAGAACTTGCCCTTAAAAAGATTAACGAAGAAAAAACCGAAGAAAATAACGAAAACGAACAAGTTGATAATTAATTTTTAGAAGAATATACGCATCAACCAAAATAAAAGTTAAGCCACCGAATTATTTCGGTGGCTTTTTCTTTTTATAAAAAGTTTATTTATTCAACAAGAATATGGCGTCTTTTATGGTTTTTTCTAACGCTTCTTTACCGTATTTATCAACGTCAAGTTTATTTTTTTCTCCGTGAGTTAAACAACCTGCTCCTCCGATACATCCACCGACGCAAGCCATTCCTTCAATAAAATTAACGTCTATTAAATTCTTACTCTTTTTTAATAATGCAAGTTTACATTCTTCAATTCCGTTACAGGAAATTGGTTTTAACTCAAAATCTATTTCCTGTTCTTTTAAGCCTTCTCTTACCGCATCGGCAAGACCACCGCTACGTGCAAAAATTCTACCGAAATAAGAGGCGTTGTCTAAAAAGTTTTCTTCTAATGCGGATAAGTCTATTTCCTTACTGTCAAACAACGCTTGCAATTCTTCAAACGTAATTACCACGTCAACGTACGGACTTACTTCCGGTTTTTTAATCTCTGCCTTTTTTGCGGTACACGGACCTATAAATATTACTTTTGCGTTTTTATCGTTTTCTTTTATGTATTTTGAAATAGTTGCCATAGGCGATAAATTTTTAGATATACTTGCAGAAAGCGACGGGAAATTTTCATTTACGAAACTAACGAAAGCGGGACAGCAAGAACTAATTACAAATCCTTTTTCCGACAATTCCTTACTCTCGTTAAACGCTACCATATCCGCACCGAGAGCCGCTTCAACTACGGAATGGAAACCGATTTTTTTCAAACCCGTAATTACTTGACCTAATTTTGCATAGGTAAATTGTCTTGAAATTGAAGGTGCTACTACCGCATAAACTTTATAATTTTTGTTTTCGTTACTGTTCTTTATTATTTCAATAGCGTTTAAAATGTACGACTTATCTATAATAGCACCGAACGGACATTGATATACACATGCTCCGCATTCGGTACATTTTTCGTTATCTATACGAGCAGATTTATTTTCGTCCATAGAAATTGCTTTAACTTTACAAGCGTTTTGGCAAGGTCTTTTTCTACTTACGATAGCGGTATAAGGACAAACTTTTGAACACGCACCGCATTCTTTGCACTTATTGGAATCAATATGTGCAACATGGTTATTATCAAGAGTTATTGCGTCAAATTTACAAGCGTCAATGCATCTATGCGCTAAACAACCCCTACATGCGTTCGTTACTTCATAACTGTCAACGGGACATTCGTCACAAGCAATATCAACGACTTCAATAACGTTGAGATTGTCTTTATCTCCACCGATTGCAACCTTTACCATTTCGCCAAGTATTGCCCTTTCTTTATACACGCAACAACGCATCGTAGGAACTTTACCGGGAATAATAGTTTTGGGAATATCAAGTATTTTTTCGGTTAAAGTACCCTCCCATGCAAGTTTTGCGACTTCTCTTAAAACTTTGTATTTTAAATATTGAACTTTTGTGTCAAATTTTTTCATAATTTCCTTTTAATAATAAACTATATTTACTCTTTTGCCTAAACTCGTTAAACAATTTGATAATTCCTTTACTAAATCCATTTTTATAGTAAAATTTATGGGTAAGTTCGGGTTTTGATGAGCCGGATTTATTGCCTTACCTACTGTAAAATTTATGTCCGTAGCATCTTCAAAAAGTATGCGGGCAATTCTTGACGCTCCGTCTTTTTTAAAAACCCATTCTTCATATAATTTATTTTCGTTCAAATAGTCAACTGCGTATTTTAAAACTTTACCAATAGTTAATACGCCTTCGGTTACTAGGTCAACGCCTTCTATTTCTGCTATCGGCGGAACGTCTGCACTCTCGTAAGTCAAAACGGTTTTTATTTGCTTTTTTAAGTATTTTGCCGTTATTGTAGCGGTAGTTCCTCCGCAAACAATATGCTTTCCTTCACTCTTAAAGAAAGAGTTTAACATCTTTTCGTCGTCATTTTTATCAAACGGTGCACCGAACAATAAGTTAACTTGCTCTTTTTTTCTTATAAGCACGACACACGCCGTAGCATCGTCGCCAGGTTCATAACCGTACAGTTCGTTACATTTATCTACTAAAATCGTTGAAAGAGTTTTAGCCGTATATCCAACGTTTACAATCGTTCTCATATACTCGGTTATATCTTCCACTTTCCAACCAAAGTTATAAACGTTACCCAAACCTGCGTGCGGACAACCGTCCGACATAGCAATAAAAACGTCGCCTTCAATTAAATTTACGGTTGATTTGTATATTTTTTTACCGCCTATCGTTAGTTCTTCTTTTTGATAGTCAATATTTTGACAATCTCTAACAAGTATTACGTGTGGATTATCGTATTGAAATAACTCCGCTTTTTCTCCGTTAATAATACGAATTATCGTAAACGTTGAATATGCAACGCCACGGACGGAACATATCGGTAAAGTAGCGGCTATCGTTTCAACACAATCTTCAATAGATAAGCCTTCGGCTATCATGGTTGATATTATTTTTGACGTTAAAGTAGATAAAATACTTGCTTTTACACCACTTCCCAAACCGTCAGCCAAAACCATAATTTTATCACCGTATTGACCTTCAATCGTATCAACGTGGTCACCACATAACTCTTCCCCGTTATGATTTATGCTTTTAAACCCTATATCGGCAAATAAATCACTCATCTTTAATAGTTTCCTTTAATTTTGAAAGAGCAATTTTAGTTTCGGCAACCGTTTCGCCAAGTAACGACGCTATTTCTTGAACGACTCTCATTTGCTTATCAACGACTTTATCTGCCGTTTCAAGAGTTTTTTTGCTTATTTCTTCTTTCCTTGCTTTTTGCTTTTCTATTTCGGTAATATCTCTAATAATTCCTATTATATTACGGTATTCTTTTTCGTAAACGGTGGTAAGTTCTATGTATTTATCGCATTTAGACAAATACATTTTTTCGTCTTTAACGCCTTTGCCGTTTTGTCTCGTCAAAATAAACGGATTAGGGTCTAACACAGTCATTACTTGCTCGCCTAAAACGTCAACAATATAATTTATATTCAATATACGTTTTGCCGAATTGTTGACTTGTTGAATTTCTAAATCTTCATTTAAAACTACTAAACCGTTTGGTATATTGTTAACGATTGAATTTGTGAACTTTTCCCCTTTATCTTTTAAATAAGGCAAACACATAGAAACGTCCGCCTTTCCTTGATAAATGGCTATTGCTTTTTCTCTGCAAGTGTTATACCCACAACTACCGCAATTTAATTCGTCCGAAACGGAAGTTTTACCCATTTTCTTTAAAATTTCCAAAATTTCGCCGTTTGAAGGAATAGGTTTGTACGTATCAATTTTATCTACTTCTTTTTTTAGTTGTTTATGGTCGTATTCTTTAACGTTAAAATCTTTTTTACCTGCATAGTTTGAAACCGTAACATAATCTTTTATTGGAGAACGGTGATATTTTTCCATTACGGGTCCACCGATACAACTTCCTATACAAGCACTCATTTCAATAAAACAGTTATGAACGTTTCCGTTTTTTATATCGTTCAAAGCGGAAATGCAATTTTCCGTTCCGTCTATGGCCACGTAGGTGTATTTATCACTTGATAAAGCCATAGTTTTTAAAATACCACCCGTAGTTGGGAACAGTCTTGCCTTGCTTTCTTCTAAATTATCACAAGAATTTTCTATTGAAATATTATTTTCTTTTAGCAAATTAGACAAATCTTCAAAAGTTAAAACTGCGTCAATAATATTAGAATTTCTTTGAGCCTCGTCCTTTTTAGCAACACAAGGGCCAACGAAAACCACTTTACAATCGGCATAACGGTTTTTAATATCCATACCGTGAGCAAGCATTGGAGAAACAACGTCTGCAAGATACGGCAATAATTCCGGATAATATTTTTGAATAAGCAAATTAACCGAATGACAACAAGAAGTGATAATAATATCTCTATCACCTTTCGCTACCATTTTTTCATATTCTTTTTTTATTATAGTCGCACCTATGGCAGTTTCTTCTACGTCAAAAAAACCCAACTGTTTTATTGCTTTTCTTAAAGAATTTATACCTATTCCGTTATAGTTTGCAATAAAAGAAGGTGCTAAACTTATAATTGTTTTTTCGTTTGCTTGTAAAAATGCTTTTACCTTTTCCGTTTCGTCAACAATTTCCTTTGCGTTTTGTGGACAAACTACAAAACACTGACCGCATAAAATACATTCGTCGTTTAATATGCGTGCTTGATTACCGGAAAATTTTATTGACTTAACAGGACAACGTCTTATACATTTATAACAATTCTTACAATTTGATTTTTTTAATGCAAGCGATTGTTCCATACATACTCCTGTAACAATATTATTTTTTTAAAATTTCTTTTATAAAAAAATCTTGAATATTTTCCGGATTAACGGAGCAAAATTTATCGTCAACTTGAACGCAAACGCCTTCTTGACACTTGCCCATACAAAACGTTCCCGAAAGTTCAATTTGATTTTCCAAACCGTTTTCTTTAATGAGTTTTTGAAGTTGTTCTACAACTTGTCTTGAACCTTTTAAATGGCAAGAACTTCCGATACAAACTGTAATTTTCATATTTCCACCTTTTTAAATGTAGTTATATATTTATTATTAAATATTTTAGGAATTTTGTCAAGTTATGTCGTTATAAAACCTACACGTTACCGTTTCGGCTTTTATTATTTTAGTATTTTATTTAATCTCGGTTTAACTAAACTTACTGTTATTGTTGAAACTGCAATTTTTATTGTATCCCCTATCAAAAACGGAAAAACACAAACTTTTAATGCGTAATCTATTTCCGATTTTGTTAGCAATACAAACCAAACCGTCCCTATAAGGTAGACGAAAACCGTTCCTATAATTGAACCTACTAAAAGAGCAATATATGTTTTTTTAATAATATTGCAAAACAAACTAACGAAAAACGCAAGAAACAAATATCCTATTATATATCCGCCCGTAACACCCGTTAATACCGAAAAGCCACCTTTAAAATTTGAAAATACGGGAACACCTACCGCCCCTAACAAAATATAAACTGCCGTGGCAATAACCGAACGTTTTATTCCACCTATTCCGCTAATTAGCATTACCGAAAAGGTTGCCAAACTTATAGGAATTACACCGATAGGTATAGTCCAAGGCGAAAGCACGCATATTATTGCGGTTAATAATGCTAAAACAGTTATTTCTTTTGCCGAATTTTTCATAATTTTAGTGAACAATCTCCTGCATTTACCGTTTTAATCTCTCCGTTTACAAGAACTTTTAACGCACCCAAGTCCGTTATTTCTACTGCCTTTCCTTCAAAAATTTCCGCACCTACTATCTTTACGGTTTTTCCTAAAACAAGCGACTTTTCTCGGTAAATATTCATATATTCTTTATTTTTAAGTTGATAATCAAGTTCCGAAAAAGCGTTTATTATATTTGCCGTAAATTCGTTTATATCAACTTTTATTCCGCTTTCTTTTTGTAAATTCGTTGCAATATCGTTTATTTCAAACGGGAATTTTATATCGTACAAGTTTACGCCTATTCCTACGATAGCGTAATTTAATTTGTTTAGTTCAAAATCGCAACTTGCTTCCGTAAGTATTCCCGAAACTTTTTTCCCGTTTACAAAAATATCGTTTACCCACTTTATTTTAGCGTCAACCCCCGTTAACTTTTCAATAACCCTTTGAACTACGACTCCGCAAAAAGTTGTAATGTTCACACTGTCTATTATTTCCGCTTTCGGCTTAACGACTAAACTCATATAAAGCCCTACGTTATTCGGGGAATAAAAAGTTCTATTAAGTCTTCCCCTACCTTTCGTTTGGTGCTTTGCTATTACAACCGAAAAATCTTCGTTTAAATATTTTTTCGCATAGTCGTTAGTGCTTTCAACTTCGTCTAAAACAACCACGTTTATATCTTTATTTTCAAGCAAGTTTTTAATTTTTGTTGAAGATAAATTCGTGTCCGCTTTTATAAGTTTATAACCTAAATTCGTTTTTGAATAAATATCGTAACCTTCCGTTTTTAGTTTTTTAACCGCCT
>JAZRVG010000087.1:0-14267 GCA_045599025.1 Christensenellaceae bacterium
CAAAAAGTTTAGGAGTTCTAACCTTTCTAAAATTATGATATTAGGTGATAAGATAAAAGAATTAAGGTTGCAATGCGACCTAACGCAAGAAGAACTTGCAAATAGATGCGAGTTAAGTAAGGGGTATATATCACAACTTGAAAACGACCTTACAAGTCCGTCTATAGCAACGCTTATAGATATACTTTCCGCACTCGGCACTACGCTAAAAGACTTTTTTAACGAAGAAGAAGAGAGCAAAATAGTATTTACCGAAAATGATTTTATTGAAAAAGTTGACGACGGTATGATTTGTAACTGGTTAGTACCTAACGCACAAAAGAACGTTATGGAGCCAATGCTTATAACTCTTGAAAAGAACGCAAGCACGAACGAAGACGTACCGCACGAAGGGGAAGAATTCGGTTACGTGTTAGAAGGGGAAATACTGTTGCACATAGGAAAGAAAAAGTACACGTGCAAAAAAGGCGAAAGTTTTTACTACGTAGCGGACAAGTCGCACTACGTAATAAATATAAAGGAAAAAACCGCTAAATTTTTGTGGATATCATCTCCACCAACGTTTTAAGGAGGCAAAAAATGTCGGAAGTTAAGAATAAAATAATTGAATTAGTCGGCGTATCTAAAGAGTTTGACGATACACTTGTAGTTGACAACGTAAATTTGTACGTTCAAAAGGGCGAATTTATAACTTTGTTAGGTCCATCGGGTTGTGGCAAGACCACTACTTTGCGTATGATAGCGGGTTTTGAAATGCCAACCGAAGGCAAAATCTTTTTAAACGGAAAAGATATAACGAATTTACCGCCTTACGAAAGACCGGTAAACACCGTATTCCAAAGATACGCACTTTTTCCGCATCTTGACGTTTACGAAAACGTTGCGTTCGGTTTAAAACTCAAAAGAGTTAAAGCGACTTATAAAGATAAGAACGGAAAAACCGTAGAAAAAATAGAAAAACTTACTAAAAAAGAGATAGACGAAAAGGTAGGAAAAGCACTTAAAATAGTTGACCTTGAAGGATTTGAAAAGCGTAGCGTAACCACTTTATCGGGCGGACAACAACAAAGAATTGCCATAGCAAGAGCAATAGTAAACGAGCCGGAAATTATACTTTTGGACGAACCGCTCGGGGCTTTGGACCTTAAAATGCGTAAAGAAATGCAACTTGAACTTAAAGCAATGCATAAAAAACTCGGTATAACTTTCATTTACGTAACGCACGACCAAGAAGAAGCCTTAACTATGAGTGATACCGTAGTAGTTATGAAGGACGGTAAAATTCAACAAATAGGCAAACCGCAAGATATATACAACGAACCTAAAAACGCTTTCGTTGCGGACTTTATCGGCGAAAGTAACATATTTAGCGGAACTATGGTCGGAAATAGAAAGGTTAGATTTATCAATAAAAACTTTGATTGCGTTGACGATTTCCCGATAAACGAAAAAGTAGACGTAGTAGTTAGACCGGAAGACGTTAAAATTATTCCAAACGGAACGGGCGAAGTAACGGGCGTAATTGATTCTTGTATTTTCAAAGGAATACACTATCAAATGGCTATGATAGTTGGAAGAACGGAAATAATTATTCAATCAACCAAGAGTTACGAAGTAGGTTCAACGGTAAGTATAGAGATAGAGCCGGACGATATTCATATAATGAAAAAGGAATTCGTTTCCAACGTTTACGACGGTTATATCACGAAGAACAACAGAGTTTGTTTTGCGGACGGCGAATTTGATTGCGACGTTACTCAACTTTACGAAAATTCGCATTTGGACGAAGAAGGTTATTTGATAACGCAAGAAGGCGAACAAATTGACCTTACGGACGTTGACGTTAAAGTAGAAGTAGGCTTAAAAGATATTGAAATTATTGATAACGATACCGACGGAGACGCTTGCGGTTCAATTATATCAATAGTATATAAAGGCGACCACTATCAAGTAATTATAAGAACGGACGAAGAGGAAGAAGATTTCGTTTGCGATACCGATTACACGTGGAACGAAAACGACAGGGTAAGCGTTAAGATACCCAAAGATAAAATTAAACTTAAATTAAAGGCGGTAGAAAAACAATGATGAAGGGCTTTCGTTTTTCTAGAAAGCAACTTGGAATACCTTATGCAGTGTTCTTATTATTGTTCGTTTTGTTCCCGTTGCTTTTGATAGTTTTATATGCTTTCACGAAAGAAACGCCGGACGGAATATTTACTTTATCGGGAGTAAAAGTTTCCTTTACCGTACAAAATTTCGTGGACTTTTTCAGTAAAAATTCAAATATAAGAGTGCTTTTTATAAGTTTCGGTTTAGCGATATTAACAACTGTTTTATGTTTGGTAATAGCCTATCCGCTTGCGTATATTTTAGCAAAGAGTAAACTTAATAAAAACGGAGTTTTGCTTATTTTGTTCATACTTCCTATGTGGATAAACTTTGTTTTAAGAACGGCGGCTATGAAGGAACTTTTGTTTGCACTCGGTATGTATAACACCAACAAATTGAGTTTTGCAAATACGGTTATAGGTATGGTTTACGACTATTTACCTTTCGTAATTTTGCCTTTATACACCGTTATGATAAAACTTGATAAAAGTTTGGTAGAGGCAAGTGCCGATTTAGGTTCTAAACCCGCAAACACTTTTATAAGAGTAACTTTACCCTTAACCGTTCCCGGAATAGTTAGTGCGGTTACAATGGTATTACTTCCAACTACAACGAGTTACGTTATAAGCGATACGCTCGGTAACGGAAACGTAACCATAATAGGTAAAGTTATAGAAGAACAGTTTTCAACTATGTTTGACTGGCACGCAGGTTCGGTAATTGCAATGGTACTTTTAGTTTGCATTTACTTAACTATGCTCGTTACAAATAAGTTTTCCGACGACGGCGGACAAGCAAGGGGGAGCGGATTATGGTAAAGAAAATTTTATCCGGCGGATACGTATTTTTGGTATTAACCGTTCTATACGCCCCTATACTTTTGTTAGTTGCTTACAGTTTCAACTATTCCCGTGAAATAGGTATTTGGTCTTCGGAGTGGGGTTTCGGTCTTTACAAAGAGTTAATACAAGATAAAGATATAATGAAAATGGTATTAGACACCATAGTTTTGGCTCTCGTATCTTCGTTTATATCTTCAATACTCGGTACGCTCGGTGCTATCGGTATGTATTACAGTAAAAAAAGAACACGTAAACTTTTAAACGGAGTTACGCAAATTCCTATAATCAATGCGGAAATAGTAACGGCAATATCTATTGCACTCGTTTGCACTATGTTTGCTTTCGGTAGAACTTACGTTTCCTTGTTGATAGGACATATAGTTTTGACTTTCCCGTTCGTTGTTCTTTCGGTTATGCCTAAATTACAACAAATGGACAACAACTTGTACGAAGCGGCTTTGGACCTTGGTGCAACGCCTACGCAAGCATTGTTTAAGGTTATCGTTCCCGAAATTTTACCGGGAATTGTATCGGGTTTCACTCTTTCAATAAACTTGTCGCTTGACGACTATATAATAACAAACTTTACTAAACCTACTACGTTTGAAACGATTTCAACTTACGTTTTCAACGCTTATGCAAAAGGAGCAAAAAGTTCTTCCGTACCCGTACTCCGTGCGTTGTCGGCAATAATTTTCTTTGCAATGCTCATATTCGTAGTAGTAAGATTTTTACTTTCCCGTTCCAAAGCGGGTAAGAGAGGTGCATAATGAAAAGATTACTTAAATGCACTTTGGCTTTAATATTGTTTTTAACGAGTTTTTCCCTTTACGGTTGTGGTAAAGACAAAAAAGAAGTTATTTACTTAAACGTTTATAACTGTGAAGACTACATTTGTTTGGACGACCCTAACGTTTTGGAAGAATTTGAAAATTACTATAAGGAAACTTACGGAAAAACGGTAGTAGTCAACTATTCAACTTTCGGCACGCTTGAAAATATGTACAACGAACTTCAACTTTCCAAAACGAAGAAGGAGGGCGGTTTTGAGTACGCTTACGATTTAGTTTGCCCAAGCGATTATATGTTCCAAAAACTTTACCGTGAAAATATGCTTGAACCATACGACTTTACTATTCCCGAAGGGGAAGAAGGTTCGTTATATAACTATACCGAAAACGTTAGCCACTACGTAAAGAACTTGTTTGATAACAGTTATTTCGGCGACAGTACGGTAAGTTGGTCAAGATATGCCGTTCCTTATATGTACGGAACTATGGGTTTCGTATATAACCCCGAAGTTTTGGCAAACAACGGCGATTACAAGGAAGGGGACGAAAATCACTGGACTTTACCGTGGAATTCTTACAGTAAAAATTTAGGAACTATAAAAGACAGTATTCGTGATACCTATTGTTTGGCACTCGGTTACGTTTATCAAGACGAACTTGCCGAACTTGCCGAACGATATCAAAACGGAGAAATTACCGCAGAAAACTATAATAAAACGGTTACCGAAATATTCAACAGAGTTGATAAAGATACCGTTGAAAAGGTAACGGAAGCCCTTTCCGTTTTAAAAGAAAACGTTTACGGCTTTGAAGTTGATAGCGGAAAAGGCGATATGGCTACGGGCAAAATTGCAATAAACTTTGCTTGGAGCGGTGACGCAGTTTACGTTTTAGATACCGCCGAAGAAGACGGAACGATTTTATACTATGCAGTTCCCGAAGAAGGAAGTAACGTTTGGTTTGACGCATGGGTTATGCCAAAAGGTGCAAACAAGATAGTAGCACAAGAATTCGTAAACTTTATTTCTTCGCCGGAAAACGCTTGCAACAATATGAACTATATAGGTTATACGCCTGCAATCGGTGGCGAAGAAGTTTATAATCAATGCGTTGACTGGTACGGCGAGTGGATTTTGCTTGAAGAAGAAGACGGCGAATACGAATTTGACGGTTTAAGCGGAAAATACAACGAATATTATTTTGGCGAACTTACCGAAGAACAAAAAAATTCCGTAAAAAATGCCGACGGTACTTATAATCTTATTATTCCCGAATACGACGACGAAGGCGAAATAACGGGCTATTATTTAGAAGAAAACGTTGAAATGATAGAATACGACGTTTCGTATTTACTTCAAACGCCAAGCGATTATGCAAATTCCGTTGAATATACGGTGTTTATAAGTTCCGATAACGAAAACAGACAACTTTATACGCAATACCCGACGAAAGAAATTCTTGACAGGTGTGCTATAATGCGTGACTTTAAAGATGAAGAAATGAAACTTTTAAACGATATGTGGGACGAAGTTAAGGTTTCGGCAGTACCTTCGTGGCTTATGATTTTAATAGTTTCGGTAATAGTTTTAGTTGCCGTATCAATTCCCGTATTAAGTTATTTACGTAAGAAAGGGATAGTAATAAGAATTGAGAAAAAGCACAAAAATTTAACCCTTGTAAAACGAGAAATTTTAAAATAAAACGCAAGTTTTAAAGGAGCCACTCTTTTGAATACTCTTGAAATAATAAAGAAAAGACGTAGCGTGCGTACTTTTGATACAAATTCGGTTAGTAAGGAAGAATTGAAAAACTTGTTAGACTTTGCCGAAAAGGTGGAAAACCCGTACGGTCTTCCAATCACTTGGAAAATTCTTAATGCAAAAGAAAACGGTCTAACAAGCCCCGTTATCGTAGGAACGGACACCTATATTGCAGGTAAAACGGAGCGTGTTCCAAATGCGGAGCAAGCGTTCGGTTACTCTTTTGAAAAAATAGTTCTTTATTTGCAAGAGCGTGGAATCGGTACTACTTGGATAGCGGGTACTATGAACAGGTCGGCTTTTGAAAAGGCGGTAGAACTTGATAAAAACGAAGTTATGCCTTGCGTAAGTCCGCTCGGTTACCCTTCTAAAAAAATGTCCTTGCGTGAAACAATGATGAGAAAAGGCGTAAAAGCAGATTTTAGATACGGCTTTGGTGAACTCTTTTTTGACGGAGATTTCCAAACTCCGCTAACGGAAGAAAAAGCCGATAAGTTAAAGGACGCTTTTGAGGCGGTAAGGCTTGCACCTTCCGCCGTAAACAAACAGCCTTGGAGAATAATTCTTGAAGGAAATCACGTGCATTTTTACGAAAAGCACAATAAAGGTTTTGTTTCGGGGAATTGGGATATTCAAAAAATTGATATAGGTATTGCCCTTTGTCATTTTGAAACGGTGGCAAAAGAAAACGGAATTAGTTTAGCGTTTGAACAATCTAACCCTAATATTTCTACCGAAGAAAACGTGCAATATATTGCGTCGTACGTTATAAAATAATTATAGGATAAACAGAAATGAAAGTAGCGGTAAGATATTATTCAAAACTTGGCAATACTAAAAAAATAGCCGAAGCGATAGCGGAAGGCGTAGGTGTGGACGCAGTATCCGTTTTGGACGAAACCGAACTTAAAGAATACGTGGATATTCTTTTTCTCGGCGGAGCACCGTACGCAAATATTATGGCACCGCAACTTAAAAGTTACGCACGGCAAATTACTGCCGATAAGGTAGGACGTGTAGTTCTTTTCAGTACGTCAAACTGGTCTAAAAGAACGGTTAAAGCACTAAAAAAAATGTTGACGGAGAAAGGCATTTTAGTAGAGAAAGATTATTTTTACGCACAAATGTTCCGTGTAAAAGCACGCACTCAATCTGCAAAAGAGTTTGCAAAAAAAATGGTAAAATAAATAAACAAAAAATAAAAAGTGGTTTTAAACCACTTTTTTTATATTGTAAATAAACTTTAAATTTTCTCAAATGCTAAACTTTTTACGGAAATTTTCAATGTTTTCAACGATAGTTTCCTTTGCTTTTTCGGAATTTCCAACTTCTAAAACTTTTACCACTTTATTTTCAAGTTGTTTGTAAACCGAAAGGAAGTGTTTAAGTTCGTCGGTTATATGTTTAGGAAGTTCCGATATATCTTTAAAGGTGTTGTATTGCGGATCGCCGTAAGGTATTGCAATAATTTTTTCGTCCGTTTCGTCCCTGTCTATCATATAAACGACGCCGATAGGGTAGCACCTTACCAAACTCATTTTTTCAATGGGTTGACTGCAAAGAACGAAAACGTCAAGCGGGTCGCCGTCTCCCGATAAGGTACGGGGAATAAAACCGTAGTTCATCGGGTAGTGCGTGCTTGTGTAAAGAACTCTGTCTAATATAATAAGTCCCGTTTCTTTATCAAGTTCGTACTTGTTTTTACTGCCTTGTTCTATTTCAATACAAGCAATAAAGTCGGTTGGTGTAATTCTTTCGGGGTTGATGTCTTTCCAAATGTTCATAAAAACTCTCCTATGAATTTATTTTTAATTTTTGATTTAATTCTTTATTTTCGGTAAGTTTGCCTGCACCCATAACGGTTGAAAGTTCGGGGTCTAAAACGGTGTGAACGTGTAAATTCAAGTGTTCCGTTAAAAAGTCCGAAAGCCCGAAAAGTTTAGCGCCACCGCCCGTAAGATAAATTCCGCTACGTTCAAGTTCCACTATACACTCGTTTGGAAGTTTTGAAAATACCATGTTGGCAACTTCAACTATTTTCATTATAAATTCTTTAACGGGTTTTGCTATTTGCGATGCGGTTACCGTCATTGATTTCGGTTTTCCGCTTGAAGTTTCTCTACCTTGAACGATAGTTTTAGTATTGTCGTCGTCAATTAAACTTGCAAGAGTTTGTTTTACGCTATTCGCTTGATATTCGCTAATTGATAAATTAAGATTATTTTCAAGATAACTTGCAATAAGTTTGTTAAGATTGTTTCCGCCCATTTCGCAAGAAACTCCGGAAATTACCCCCGTAGCGTTTAAAACGCAAACGGTAGTTTGACCTGCACCTAAATCAATAATTGCTTGGCAACTGTCTTCACTAACGTCCGTTTCCGCTCCTAAAAGAGCCAAGATAGGTGCTTCGGCGGAACTTACGTTGTAAATTCCCAAATGGTTTAAGCAAGTTTCAAATTTTCCTATAATAGATGCGTTAAATCCGCAACCTACCGATAAAACGACGGACGGCGGAAGTTCCCCTGGTAGCATAACTTTTTTTACGAAACACCTTAAAATTTCTATAAGTGCTTTGGTATCAACAATGTCCGCACCGTTGCTTATCGGATAAATAATTTCAACGTCTTCTACCGTTTTGCCGATAAGTTTTTCTGCATCACGACCAACGGCGTAAGGTTTTTTGTAGTTTCTGCGTTTTAACGCAATAACCGTCGGTTCGCATAAAACCACGCCTACTTTTGATTTGTAAATTTTAGTATAGGCAGTACCTATATCTATCGCTAATTTGTTTCTCATTTTAACTCCGCTAAAATTTGAGATATTTTTTCGGTGGGAAGTCCTACCACGTTGTCGTAACTACCCGTAATTTTATTTACTATTTCAAACCCGTCTTGAACTCCGTAACTTCCCGCTTTGTCAAGCGGTAAGCCCGTTTCCACGTACGAATTTATAAATTCCAAAGATAAGTCGTTAAACAAAACGGTGGACTTTTCATAGCCTAAAACCGTTTTTTTATTAGAGATAACCGCATAGCCGGTTATTACTTCGTGCGATTTTCCCGAAAGAGATAAAAGGGTGTTTATTGCGTCTTGTTTGTTTTTCGGTTTGCCTATGATTTTGCCGTTAAAGTAAACTACCGTGTCCGCTCCTATAACGATCCCGCCCGTTTTATCAAAAACGCTTTTCGCTTTACTAAAAGCAAGCGTTTGAGTGTAAGTTTCGGGGGAAGTTACGGGAATAGAACTTTCGTCAAAATCGCTTTCTATAATTTTAAATTCCACGCCTAATTTTTCTAAAAGTTGTTTTCTTCTTGGCGATTTACTTGCTAAAATAATCATATTTATTAAAGGATATTATACAATTTTTATACGGTTTTGTAAAGAGATTGATTAAAAAAATCCCTATACCGCAAGGTATAGAGAAATTTTTGTTATTTATTAAGGTTTATTTTTGCTAAATCACGTATTTCTTCGGTGGCAAGAGAAACTTTTGTTAAAATATCTTTTCTGTTTACGGGTCGCATCCAAATACTGTCGCCGAAAATAGAAAAGTCAAACATATCTCCAACGCCTTTGTATTGATATTCTACGTGAACGCTTTCCAAATTATTACCCGTATATTCAATAGTTTTCTTTTCGCCGTATAAGGTAACTTCAAGAATAGTTTTTTCACAGTTTTGAGTAAGTTTTCCAAACCCTTGTTTAACGAATCCTTTTGAACTCGGTAGAGTGTAAACTTCGCAATCTGCGGTCATACCGTAAGAACCGTTAAACACTTCTTTGTGAACGTTTTCCTTTTCCCATTTGAACCAGTCGGGTATATGAGAAAATTCCGTTTCGCCTTCCGTTGCTTCAAGCACCCCGTTTTCGTGCATTTTCCATTTTTTTCCGCAAGCGGTACACTCTAATACGTCGCCGTGTCCTTGCATTTTAAATTCCGTTTTGCAGTTCGCACATTGATAGAGTATTGCGTTTAAGTTGTAGGCTCTGTTTTTGTATTTTATTTTGTTTCCGCTTTCTTTAAGCCACTTAAAGTCGTCGTAAACGAAAGATTTTTTAATGCGTTCGTTAATTTCGTCAACCGATAAAGTAGCAATTTCTTCTTTGGAAACGATTTCCTTCATAACGCCTTCCATAGGAACTCTGTTTTGCTTGTATTTGTTCCATTGCGGGTCGCTTACGTAGTTGCCGTTTATTATTAAAACGGAAACGGGTACGTTTAAGAATTTTACGAGTTTTCCGAGAGAAGGTGGTAAATAACTTGTAGTTCCGTCCAAAGAATATCTTGCCTCGGGATACATAACTACCGTGTCGCCAAGCGTTTCAAGAGCGTATTTCATATTTTTCATAAGCGATAAATCACTTATAAATTTTCTTTTGGCAATAGCACCTATACTGTGCATTACGGGAGAAGATAAGTCGTTGAATGCGTCAATAGCAACGATATAATTTAACTTGTTCGTTTTAATCGCCTTAAACAACATATAAAAGTCGTTGAAAGCACCGTGATTTCCAAGCACCAAGCGTGGATAGGTCGGTTTTTCGCCTTCGTAGGTTATATCCATTTTCCTACCGAGCATTGTAATTTTTGCAACGAGCCTTGCAACGCCTATCATAAAATTAGGTCTTGTCGCTTTTCTTCTAAAATCGTAATGCTCTATTTTATTTCCTTTATGAATTTTGAGTTTTGCCATAAAATCCCCTTTACGCTTTCATTATATATAAAATACATTATAACTGCTAACGATTTATTTTTCAAGTATATAAAATGTGCATTTGCACAATTTCTATGCATATTTTAGTTAAAGAACAGTTATAAACTTAAATAAAGTTGTCAAAATTTAATAATAGTGTTAAAATTACTAAAAAGGAGTAATTATGTTAGACAGTAGAATTACGAAACTTGCCAAAGGTTTGGTTAATTATTCGGTTGACCTTAAAAAAGGCGAAAAATGTTTGATAGAAGCGTTCGGCATAGACAACGCACTTGTTAAAGCACTCGTTAAAGAAGTATATGCGGTAGGCGGATACCCTTTCGTTCAAATAAGAGATAACGCCGTAACCCGTGAAATTATCAACGGGCTTGACGAAACTGCGGTAAAACTTATGACGGATTACGACAGTTATATAATGAAAGATATGGACGCATATATCGGTATTCGTGGGGGAGACAACTGCTACGAACTTTCCGACGTAAACGGAGCGAAAAATTCTTTATATCAATCGGTTTACAGTAAAAACGTTCACAGTGATATAAGAGTAAACAAAACCAAATGGGTTGTTTTGAGATATCCTAATCCGTCAATGGCACAACTTGCGGGTATGAGTACGGAAGCGTTTGAAGACTATTATTTTAACGTTTGCACGCTTGACTATACCAAAATGGACAAGGCTATGGACGTACTTGGCAAACTTATGGAAAAGACGGATAAAGTACGCTTAAAAACGCCTACCACCGATTTGACTTTTTCAATAAAAGGCTTGCCGAGTATTAAATGTTCGGGGCTTCGCAACATACCCGACGGGGAAATTTACACCGCACCCGTAAAGGACAGCGTAAACGGTTATATAACTTACAACGCTCCGTCTATAAAGAGCGGTTTAAAATTTGAAAACGTACGTTTGGAATTTGAAAAGGGTAAAATAGTAAAAGCAACCGCAAACTATACCGAAAAACTTAACGAGTTTTTAGATATAGACGAAGGTGCAAGATACGTAGGGGAATTTTCGTTCGGAGTAAATCCTTATATAATAGACCCTATGGGCGATATACTTTTTGACGAGAAAATATCCGGTTCAATACATTTTACCCCGGGTTCTTGCTACGAAGAGTGCGATAATGGTAACTATTCGGCACTTCACTGGGATTTCGTTCTTATAATGACGGAAAAGTACGGTGGCGGAGAAGTTTATTTTGACGACGTGCTTATTCGCAAAAACGGAATTTTCGTATTAGACGAATTAAAGTGTTTAAACCCCGAAAACTTAAAATAAGTTAAAAATTTTCACGTATTTCAAAAAAATACTAAAAATATTTGACTTAAAATAGAAAAAAATTTATAATAATTTAAGGTAAAGTCAGTTTTACCTAATCTAAATTTGTTAAATTTTTAACGATATGTTAATATTAGGAGGACAATAATATGTCAAATGTAAAAGTTGCAATCAACGGTTTCGGTCGTATCGGTCGTCTTGCTTTCAGACAAATGTTTGATGCAGAAGGCTACGAAGTTGTTGCTATCAACGATTTAACCAGCCCAAAAATGCTTGCACATCTTCTTAAATACGATACAATGCAAGGTAACTATGCAAGAAATCACGTAGTTGAATACAAAGATTCAGTTCTTGCTGAAGACGGAAAGACCGTAGTAGTTCCGGGTTCTATTACCGTTGACGGTAAAGAAATTACTATTTACGCTTGCCCGAAGGCTCAAGACCTTCCTTGGGGTGAACTTGGTGTAGACGTAGTTTTAGAATGTACAGGTTTCTACACTTCAAAAGCAAAAGCACAAGCACACATTGATGCCGGTGCAAAGAAAGTCGTTATTTCTGCTCCTGCAGGAAATGACCTTCCTACTATCGTTTACAACGTAAACCACAAAACTTTAACTAAAGAAGACAACATTATTTCTGCTGCATCTTGTACTACTAACTGTCTTGCTCCTATGGCTAAAGCACTTAACGATTACGCTCCTATCGTTTCCGGTATTATGACTACCGTTCACGCTTACACCGGTGACCAAATGATTCTTGACGGTCCGCAAAGAAAGGGTGATTTAAGAAGATCAAGAGCAGGTGCTATGAACATCGTTCCTAACTCTACCGGTGCTGCAAAAGCAATCGGCTTGGTTATTCCTGAACTCAACGGCAAACTTATCGGTTCTGCTCAACGTGTTCCTACCGCAACCGGTTCAACTACTATTTTAGTTGCAGTTGTTAAAGGTAAAGATGTTACCAAAGAAGGTATCAACGCTGCTATGAAGGCTCAAACTACTGAATCTTTCGGTTACAACGTTGACGAAATCGTTTCAAGCGACGTAGTTGGTATGAAGTTCGGTTCATTGTTTGACGCTACTCAAACTATGGTTTCTAAAATTGACGACGATACTTACCAAGTTCAAGTTGTTTCTTGGTACGATAACGAAAACTCTTACACTTCTCAAATGGTAAGAACTATCAAATATTTTGCTGAAATCTAATTAAAAATAGCACAAAAACCGCTTGGAATTTTCCCGAGCGGTTTTTTATTTTGCAATTTTTCGTTTTTGGTATTATTTTGTAACTTTTTGAACAAATTAGTAGCAGTATATTATTTTTTTTATGTATAGTATTGACAAATAATAATTATTAGTTTAAAATAAATAATACGTTAATATCGTCTTTTTTAAAGTGCGAAATTTAATATAAAAAGGGTGAAAAAAATGAGAAAAATTATTACTTCTATTCTCACGGTCGTTGCCGTCGTTTGTGCGTGCGTAGGTATTACCGCATGCGGAAAGGACAAAGGCGTAACGGTTACTTTTGATACCGTTGGCGGTAACGCTATTGAGTCTATGAAAATTGTTAACGGTGCTAACTACGAATTACCTAATCCCGTTAAAGTAGGTTACGAATTCGGCGGTTGGTACGATAAATATGAAGAAACCGGTGATGACGTTTCTAAATTCAAATTCAAAAAGAAAGTTGAATCAACGGGTACTTGGGCTAGCGAATACGACGTTGACTTATACGCAAAGTGGACTGCTAAATCTTATTCCGTTACGTTAAATCTTGACGGCGGAACGGGCGATACTTCCGCAACCGTTAAGTACGACGCTAAATTTACCAAAACCGCTACTAAAACCGGTTATGTTTTCAACGGTTGGAAATACAACGGAACTAACAAAGGTAAAACGTTTACTTGGGACATTGACGCCGACGCTACTTTAACTGCAGACTGGCTTGCAAACGACCAAACGGTTACTTTAAATCTTGACGGTGGTACGGGTATTACTAATTTGACCGAAACCGTTAAATACGACGCAACTTACACGTTGCCTGCAACCGAGCCTACGAAAGTCGGTTATGATTTTGACGGTTGGTATGACGCACAAGATAATAAAGTTGAAACGAGTATTACCGTTAAAGGCGATATTATTTTAAAAGCAAAATGGCAAGTTAAGAACCTTACCGTTTTAGTAGACGCTAACGGCGGTGTTATTGAAAGCGGACTTGCTACGAGCGTTTCTCTTGACTTCGGCACTGCTCCCGACCTTACCGCATACGAAGGTAACGTTACGAGAGAAGGTTATACTTTCGGCGGTTGGACTTTCAACGGTGCTACTGTTGACGAAAATTTCGTATTAAACGAAGAACCCGTAACTCACTCTTTCGTTGCTACTTGGATTCCTAACGACCAAGTTGTTACGTTAGACCTTAAAGGTGGTACGGGTATTACCGAACTTACAGTAAACACTAAATACGACGCAACGTTTGACCTTCCCGAAACTAATCCTACAAAAGTAGGTTATGAATTCGGCGGTTGGGTTGACGAAGAAAATAACGAAGTTGCTTCTTCCTTCACAGTTAAAGGCGATTGCACTTTAACCGCTACTTGGACGGCTAAAACTTATACCGTAACTTTAAATGCGGGCGATAAGGGAACAGTTACCGAAAGTACCGTATCCGTAACTTACGATGCTATTCCTACCGTTAATCCGGTTGCAACTCCTAACGACAGTGACGCAGATGTGTTCGGTGGTTGGTACTACATGAACGGCGAAA
>JAZRVG010000088.1:0-37821 GCA_045599025.1 Christensenellaceae bacterium
CTTTCTTGTAATTTTTTAAAAATAAAAATGTAGCGGACGAATAAAAAATACTAATATTACAAATTCGATAGTTATTCCAAAAAATGATAAAATTATAGATATTATCGTATTTTTTAAAAGTTTTTCTATTTTATTATCACAGCATTGTTCATTATAATAATCGTTGTTTAAACACATTAAGGTTATTGCCGAAACACTCGTTATAAAGTTTTGTAAAAATACGCAAAATATAAAAATTATTATTCCTAAAAGTTTAAAAGAAAGTATAAAACTTTTAAGAGCAATTCCGCATATAAATCCCCTATAACCAACTAATAAGATTATTAAAAAGTTTGAGTATTTATTTAGCGATAATAAAAAACATAAAGCAAATAAAAGTATTACGTTTAATATTCTTATTATTAAAAATTTAATAACGGATACGTCGGGAGACAGTACGTTTAGGTAGAAAAATCTTGCGTACTTTGTAAAAATTTCGGAAGTATCTTTTGTAAAACCGTTGCTTACGCCTAATATTAGCATTATAAAATAAACTATTAAGGCTAAAATAAATAATATTAAGTTGTTTTTAATTGCGTTAACTAATTTTTCTAATTGATTTTTCATAAATAAAAAAACTCATATAAAAGTATATGAGTTAATTTTTAAAATTATTTATTATCAAACATATTTATTGAGCAAATTCCGTAACCACGTGTTCCGTCGTTTAAAAATACGTGAGTAACCGCTCCTACTAATTTTCCGTTTTGTATTATCGGGCTACCGCTCATACCTTGCAATATTCCGCCCGTTTTTGAAATTAGTTCTTTATCGGTAATTTTTATAACGTAGTTTTTGTTGTTTCCGTCCTTAAAATCACTTTTAACTATTTCTATGTCGTAATAATTAGGCGTTATTCCGTCTATCGTTGTGTAAATTTGTGCTTTTCCTATTTGTGCTTTTGATAAAGTTAATTTTTCGTAATCTTTATAATATTTTTCGTCAATTTTTCCGTATAAGCCTTCGGAAATATTTTTTGAAATTGTTCCTATCGGTTTTTCCCCGATAAATAATCCTTTAAGTTCCCCCGCTTTTCCCCTTGACGCTTTGACAACTCCTATTACGCTTGCCGTATAAACGTTTCCGTCAACTATTGATAACGGAGAGCCTTCTTCGTCTATAACCGGATGACCAAGCGATGCAAATTCTCCGTTTTCGGTATAAAACGTTACCGTTCCCAAACCGTTTAAATCGTCTCTTACGAAAATACCTATCTTATACGCCCCTTGCATATCTTCTTCAGGGAAAATATCAACGATTTTTTCGTTTTTCTTGCGTGTGATTTTGGTTACGATAGAACCGCTTTTATAATCTTTTAATACTTTTGCTATGTCTTCGGCGTTGTTTATATCTTTGCCGTTCATTGAAAGTATTATATCGCCTACTTCAATTCCGGAACATTTTGACGGTGATACTAATCCGTTTTGAGTTATAACTTCCGTTAAACCTACGACGGTTGCTCCTTTCGTTTGTAGAGTAAATCCTGCGGTTTGTCCACCTAAATAAACGTAAACTTCTTCTGCGTTTGCTATTATCGGGTTAAATATGCTAAAAATAATGCTTACAAAGGCTAAAAACGTGCCTACTTTTAATTTTATTTTCATAAAACATAGTTTAAGCAATTATTTTTTTTATATGTAATTTATATTAACATTTCTCTTTTTAATTTTCTTATAATTACAACGTTATTTTTTATAAGTTCGGAAATGTTTTTTAAAATCTTTTCAAATTCAACTTTTTTCCCGTCTTTATGCCATTTGTATATTATTTGAATAACTCCCGAAACGATAAATTCCATTAAATAAGGAACAACTTCGTTTTCGTCGGTATGTTCTAATTGGTAAACCGTGTAAAAACGCTCCGTCATTTCGTCGCATAACTTTTGAACGATAAAACTTGATTCTTTGTTAAATACGACGTACTTTAAAAATGCAGAGTTTTTGTTACACTCTATCGTGAGTTCTCTCATTAAGGGATAGGGATTTTCTATAAATTCGTAATAGTCGTATTTACAAAGCAAATCTTCAAAACCCGATAAAATATCGTTAGATATGTCGTATATAACGTCAATTACCGAATTGTATTGCGTATAAAAAGTATTACGAGATACTTTTGCAAGATTCGTAAGTTCCGTAACCGATATTTCATACACCGGTTTGTTCTTTGTTAGCACCGAATAAGCAAGTTTAATTCTCTCTCGTGTGCGGACACTTTTTTTATCATTTTTAAACGTGTTATCCATATAAAACTATTTTACAACTGTTAAATTCGTTTTGCAAGCGTTTTTTTAATTTCTTTTTGATTTTGGCGAAAAAATTAAAGAAAATAGGTATCCAAACACTATTGCGGACGTAATTCCTGCCGATGCGGACGCTAAACCACCCGTAATTGCACTAAAAATGCCCCCTTGTGCTCCTTTAATTGCTCCTTGTGCGAGCAAATATCCAAAACCGCTAATTGGAACGGTTGCTCCTGCACCTGCAAAATCTACCAAGTATTGATACAATCCGAAACTTTGAAGTACTAATCCGCCAAGCATAAAAAATACTAAAATTTTTCCGCTTGTAAGTTTCGTTTTATTTATGATGAATTGTGCAAGTGTACATATTAGTCCGCCTACGACGAACGCTTTTATATACGTTAAAACTACTTCTATCATTACTCTGTCTCCATTACTATTGCGTGTGAAATTGACGGAATTGATTCACCTTGTTGCGTTGAAACTGTTGATAATAACGCTCCCGTTGCCGAAAAAAGAACTCTTTTATATTCTTTATTTACGAGTTTAGGATAAATATAACTTGCCGTAACAACCGTTCCGCAACCTGCTCCGCTTCCGCCTTGATATTCTTTTTCGGAAATGTTGTATATAAGTTCTCCGCAATCTATATGATTTTTTTCTATATCGTAGCCGTCGTCCTTTAAAAGTTTTTTTAAAAGTCTTGAACCTAAACTTCCCAAATCTCCCGAAATTATAATATCGTAATCGTTTGGCGTCGTTTTCGTTGCTTTAAAGTGCCTTGCAAGAGTACTTGCACAAGCGGGTGCCATTGCCGCTCCCATATTATTTGCGTCGGTCACGCCGAAATCTATAACTTTTCCTATCGTAGCCGTTGAAATATACGGTAAATTTTCGTTGGTATTTACTAATGCGTATGCTCCCGCACCCGTAACCGTCCATTGTGATTGCGGTGGGCGAATTGAACCTAATTCAAGTGGGTAACGGTACTGTCTTTCCGCCGTTGAAAAGTGGCTTACTGCTCCGCAAATTGCGTTATCTATATAACCTGCGTTTATTAAAGACGACGCTATTATCATACTTTCGGTAATTGACGAGCATGCGCTATACACTCCAAAATACGGAATTTTAAAGTCTCGTGCCGAAAAATTAGCCGATATTAGTTGGTTTAATAAGTCGCCTGCCACTAATAAATCAACTTCTTTTTCGTTTATTCCGCTTTTTAAAATACATTTTTTTATAGCGGTAGATAACATTTTGCACTCCGCTTTTTCGTAAGTTGATTCGTTAAACTTATCGTCTTTTAATTTTAAATCAAAATATTTGCCGAGTTCGGATTCCGATTCCTTCGGTCCTACCACCGTGTAAGTTGATTTAATTTTAGGCTTGTTTTTAAAATATATCGTTCCTGTATAACCTTTCATATGTAAAATTTTAGGTTTAAAAAAGAGAAATAATATAGTAAATTATTCCCGTTGCGACCGAACCTAAAATTCCAAATACTATTATCGGGCCTGCAACCGTAAACATTTTAGCCGCTAAACCGTAAATAAAACCTTCGCTTTTAAATTCCATTGCCGGCGAAACTATTGAATTGGAAAAACCCGTTATCGGTACTATTGAGCCACCGCCCGCATATTTGCCTATTCTGTCGTAAACCCCTAAACCCGTTAAAAACGAGCCTAAAAATATTAAAACCATTGACGTTGCACCTGCAAGTTCGTCGCCGTAAAGCGAGAAAACGTACATTAAAATGAAACGTATGAATTGACCTATTAAACATATTACTCCGCCTACCCAAAACGCTCTTATCAAAGTTTTGAATTCGTTGGTTTTTGGTGAGATTTTTGATACGTAGTCTAAATATTCTTTATTGTAATTTTCCTTATTTTTGCCTGTCATTTTTAACTCCTTTTATAAAGTTTTCTCTTGGTAAAATAAATTTTTCTTGTTCGGATAAAAATTCAAAAGATTTTTTCATACACTTATTATTTTCAAAAAATTATAAAAAATACAAAATAAAAAAGAAAAGGCGTTTATTTTACCTTTTCTTTGATTTTATCTAATATTTTGTTTTCTAATCTTGAAATTTGAACTTGCGAAACTCCCATTTGTTTGGCAACTTCGCCTTGCGTTTTATCTTTAAAATATCTTAAAATTATTATCGTTCTTTCCCTTTCGGAAAGTCCGTTTATTACGTTTTTTAAATGTAAATTTTCAACGTGTTCTTCTTCGCTGAATTTTGACGGAATTTTCTCAATTAAACTTTGAGTTTTATCGTTGCCGTCGTCAATTTCTTCGTATAAAGATATTGGCATTTTGGAAGAATCAAGAGCAAAAATTACGTCTGATTTTTCTAAATTTAATTCTTTTGCTATAATATCAATAGTAGGCTCGTTTCCGTTTTTTAGCGTGTAATCTTCTATAAATGCGTTTATTTCTTTTGCTTGCTTTTTTATAAGGCGTGAAACTTTTATTTCTCCGTCGTCTCGTAAAAAACGTTTTATTTCGCCTATTATCATAGGCACTGCATAAGTTGAAAATTTAACGCCGAAACTTTCGTCAAAATTGTTTATTGCTTTTAAAAAGCCTATTGAACCTAATTGAAACAAATCGTCGTATTCTACGCCTTTATTTTTAAAACGGTAAACTATACTTTTTATTAGTAATACGTTATTTTCAAGCAAAATTTCTTTACTTTCGTTATTTCCTTGTTTTGCAAGCCTTATATGTTTTAGAGTTTCTTCAAATGAAAGCATACTTCCCCTTTTTTACGCTCTAAACATTTAAAATCTTCGTCATTTTAACGGTTGTTCCTACGCCTTTTTGCGATATTACTTCAACGCTATCCATAAACGATTTCATAATTGTAAAGCCTATTCCCGACCTTTCTTCACTCTCTTTCGTCGTGTAAAACGTTTCAAGTGCTTTTGAAAGATTTTCAATGCCTACGCCGTAATCTTTAATTTCTATATGTATGCTGTTATCTGTTATTTCTGCATTAAGTTCTATTGTTCCTTGCTCGTTAGGGTAACCGTGAACTACTGCGTTTGTTACCGCTTCGCTTACGGCAGTTTTTATATCGTTTAATTCCGAAACGGTTGGATTTAACGGTAATAAAAACGACGCTACTACGTTTCTTGCCAAGGATTCGTTTTGTGATTGTGATAAAAAGTTTAAAGACATTTTATTGTACATAGTTTTCCTCATATTTTAGGCATAATGCGGTATAATCCGCTTATTTCAATTACTTTTTCTACGCTTTTTGACGGGTTTTGTATGAATACTTTTATTCCACGAGATTTTATTTTTTTATATCTTCCTATTAGCATTCCTATTCCCGTACTGTCCATAAATCCTAAACTTGAAAAATCAAAAATAACTCTTGATATATTTGATGAGTTCTCTAATATTCCGTCAATTCCTTCACGAATTTTTGACGCCGAATATTCGTCTAACTCGCCTTCTAAATATATGGTTAAATCGTTATTTTGAGTGATATATTTTACTTTCATAAGCACCCCGAAAATATTTATTTACAAGTGATATTTTACAATAAAATTTTTTGAAAAATTTGCGATATATTGTTGAATTTTAGTAAAAATTGTATTTTTTAACATAAGAAAAAGACACGATAAAATTATCGTGCCTAAAATTATTTTTTTGTATTATTTTATTTAAGGTAAAGGTCGGTTCCTTCCCTATCTTTCGTTATGGTTGGAACACCTAATCCGCTAATTGAACAAACTATCGTTCCTTGCTTGTCGGTTCTAAATAAACTTACGTTTTTATTGTAAAGTTTATCAAGTGTTTCTTGGTGCGGATGCCCGTATTCGTTTCCCGTTCCGCAACTAATTACTGCATATTCGGGGTTAACCAAATTTAAGAAAGGATCACTCGTTGAAGTTAAATTTGAGCCGTGATGCCCTACTTTTAAAAGTTCTACGTCAACGAAACTTGCGTTACTTGAATATAAGGAAACGAATTCCGCCTCTGCCTCTTGCTCTGCGTCGCCGGTAAACATAACGTCAAAATCCATATAGGTAAATTTGATTATCGGCGAATAACCGTTTGCGTCTTTATAAGAAATTTCGGGAACGGGTTTACTCGGAGTTAAAAAGTCAAACGTGTAAGTATATTGAACTTCGTTTACTTCAATTCCACCGCCAAAATCGCTTTCGTAATTAAAATATTCCCACTCGCAAGATTTTTCTTCTTCGCCGTCGTGATATTTTTCGGTATAAATATAGTTTAAAAAGTTTCCGTAAGTTGCAGTATCTTTTTTGAGTTTTGAATTACAAGTGTTAAATTCTTTCGGGAAAGAATATTTTGTTCCCGTATATTCAACGTACGGTCTAAACGCTTTTTTAACTTCAAAATTATCAAAAATCGCACCCATACCGCCTATGTGGTCGCTATCCGTATGAGTTGCTATCAAATAGTCAATTTGCGTTACTTCAAGTGCTTTTATATAATTGACCATTTTATTGTTAATTTCGTTATTTTTATAACTTGCGTCTATTATGCAATATTTATCGTCGGGAAGTTCTATAAAAATACAATCGCCTTGATCTACGTCAATAAAATGAATAACGGTATCGCTAACTTCGGTTCGTTTTACGATTGGCGTATCTATATCTTGTTTGTTGTTATTATTATTTCCCGAATTCGTGTTATCTAAAAAGATATTTGAAATAGTATCATTTACGAATTTGTTAAAAGGTGGAACGAAATAGTAAGTTAATACGAAAATTACCACTAAAAATACCGCTATGGCGATAATTACTCTACCTTTTTTGGTTTTTGTTGCCTTTTTAACGACTTTTTTTGCTGTTTTCTTTATTGTCTTTTGAGCCTTGCTCGTTGATTTATTATTGTTTTTATTATTTGAATTTGCCATAATTTATTCTTATAAAATCTTTAATACCGCTACTTTTAAATATAAGCCTTCGTCCGCCGTTATAAGCGTTGCGTGGTCTTTTCCTTGTGTTCTAAACTCTACGAGTTGTGCCGTAACTCCACTTTCAATTACGCTTTGTTTAACCATATCTAAAAATAAATTTACGGTTAAGTGTTGAGAACAACTGCACGTTATTAAATATCCGCCTTTATTTACAATTTTTAGTCCGCAAATATTTATATCTTTATAACCTTTTACTGCATCTTTAACCGTATCGGCACTTTTGGTAAACGCCGGTGGGTCTAAAATTACTACGTCGTAAGAATTTTTTTCCTTTCTTTGCTGTCTTAAAAATTCAAAAACGTCCGCTTGAATAGTCTTAATATTGATAAAACCGTTTAATTTTGCGTTTTTGTTTACCGTTTCAACCGCCAAAGGACTAATATCAACCGAAGTTACTTCTTTTGCTCCGTATTTTGACGCACAAAGAGAAAATCCGCCAACGTTACAAAAACAGTCTAAAACGGTTTTATTTTTAACGTAGTGTTTTAAATTGTCTCTATTTTCTTTTTGGTCTAAAAAGTACCCCGTTTTTTGTCCGTTTTCAACGTCAACAACCATTTTTAGCCCGTTTTCTTCTATAATTATTTCCTTTGGAATTTCTCCACGCAAAACGCCTTTTACTTGTTCAAGACCTTCTTTTTGCCTTACGGCAACGTCGCTACGCTCGTAAATTCCTTTCGGTTTGATAATTTCTTCCAAAATATCTAAAATCATATCTTTTCTTACGTCCATACCGAGACACAAAAATTGACATGATAGGTAATTTGAGTATTTATCAACTATAAGCCCCGGAAGTAAGTCGCTTTCGCCGAAAATTACCCTAAAATTATCGTTATAGCCGTATTCAAGTTTCTTTTCGTAAGAATTTTTAATACGGTTATAGAAAAATTCTCTATCAACAGTTTCTTCTTTTTTAGAAAGTACTCTAACTAAAATTTTAGATAAATGGTTAATAAATCCTATGCAAACGAATTTTCCGTTTGATGAAATTACTTTACAAACTGCACCTTTTACGTCGTGCCCTTCAATTTTTGACACTTCGTTTGCAAATATCCACGGATATCCGTTTAATATTTTGTTTTCTTTATTAGGTTTTAAAGTTACTACGTACATAATATAATTATATATTATATATCAATTTTTTGCAATAAATTAGGTTATTTTAATTTTGAATTTTTTAATTGAAATATAAAAATTTTATGGAAAACAAAACAGCAGTAACGATTGTTACTACTGTTTGTGGTGGGGAGAGATGGATTCTATCTAAAATTTTCCAAAGTTATAAAGAAAATATAAACTTAAACTTTGTAAAATTTTTCGGTCAGCCACTAAAAACAGTTATCAACTGTTTTTCCTTGCGAGCAAGGTCGTTCTCGTTCGAATTCATCTCATAAACTTTCATATAAAACAAAACAGCAGTAACGATTGTTACTACTGTTTGTGGTGGGGAGAGATGGATTCGAACCATCGAAGGCAGGTGCCGACAGATTTACAGTCTGTTCCCATTGGCCGCTCGGGAACCTCCCCATATTTATTAAATTTTTTGGAGCTGGCGATTGGAATCGAACCCACAACCTGCTGATTACAAGTCAGCTGCTCTGCCAATTGAGCTACGCCAGCAAAATAAATTTGGTGCCTCGGGGCGGAATCGAACCACCGACACGGGGATTTTCAGTCCCCTGCTCTACCGACTGAGCTACCGAGGCACAAAAAAATGGCGACCTGAAGGGGGCTCGAACCCCTGACCTCTAGCGTGACAGGCTAGCGTTCTAACCAACTGAACTACCAGGCCATTGCCATTTTTTAGTTGTTTTATTTATTTGTGGTGGGCCTTCAGGGACTCGAACCCCGGACCAATCGGTTATGAGCCGACCGCTCTAACCAACTGAGCTAAAGGCCCGCGTATTTAAGTGGTCGGGGTGACACGACTTGAACGTGCGACCCCATGCTCCCAAAGCACGTGCGCTACCAACTGCGCTACACCCCGATAACACATTAACAACGCTCAAATATCATATAATAATCAAAACGTTTTGTCAAGCATTTTTAACTACTTTTTTTAAAATAGTTTTAAATTTTTTTTAAGCCCGACTTTAGTGCCACCTTATTCAAATTTACCCTGCTATATTACCATATTATTTTATTTTTTGCAACTGTTTTATATTGTTTTTTTAATTATTTATTTTTTTGTAATATTTTATCGTTTTTATTCATTTTTTGTTGAAAAATCATTGACTTTACTATTATATATATTTATAATATATACGTATCTTTTAACAATATATGCACGTAATAAGGTCGTGCGTTTCTACAATTCACCTAAAATGAACGTCTATTGTTTTACGTTACTTTTTTATTTAATTCGTTTTTGGGTGTAGTATTTTCTAAATACTACACTTTTATATTTTTTTGAAACTAAACGGCTTTACGCCGAAGTTAATTATTTTTTAAGGAGAAACTTATGAACAAGTCTTTCAGCGAAACAAAGTTTGCTAAAGCCCTTGGCTTTACAAACGAAAAACAAACGTCTGTTAAAACTGAAATCGTTGCAGGTATCGTTACGTTCCTTGCAATGTGTTACATTTTAACGGTAAACCCTAATCAATTCTTCTATAATTCCACTGCTAACGCTTTGTGGCCTTCGGTATTTATTGCAACTGCCTTCGGTGCTATTATCGGTACTCTTTTAATGGCTTTCCTTGCTAAAATGCCTCTTGCACAAGCATCCGGTATGGGTCTTAACTCTTTAATCGGTTCTATTATCGGTGGTGGTGTTGGTGCTTTTGCTTACAATTTTGAATTCACTATCGGTCAAGCACTTTTAATGGTTCTTATTGCAGGTATTATTTTCTTCCTTTTATCTGTTATTAAGATTAACGGCTTAACTTTCCGTGAACTTATTTTTGACGGTATGCCAAAGCCTGTTAGAACTGCTATTTCCGTTGGTATCGGTTTATTTATTGCTTACATCGGTTTCCAAAACGCAGGCGTTATAGTTGCAGATCCGTTCGTTCAAGTTGCATTAGTTGACCTTACTACTTGGAACATCGGTACTAAATCTGCTGTTGTTGCTTTAATCGGCTTGTTCTTAATTGCTATACTTGATAAATACAACGTTAAAGGTTCTGTTATTATCGGTATTTTGGGTGCTACTGTCGTTGGTATTCCTTTCGGCGTTACTAACCTTGAAATCGTTACCGGTTCTACCGACGGTATTACTTGGAAGTTCTGGGAAAACTATGCTAACTTCTTCAAAGTTGGTGAAGACAGCGTTTTCGGTTCTTTCGTAACTGCATTTAAAGGTTTCCCACAAGGTTCTTTATTCACTATTATAATGCTTATTATAACTATGTGCATGATTGATATGTTTGATACTATGGGAACTATCGTTGGTTGCTGTGGTGGTAACAGAATTTTATCCGACGAAAACGACAAACCTTATAACTACGGTAAAATTATGCTTTCCGACGCTATCGCAACTTGTGCAGGTGCTATCGTTGGTACTTCTACCGTTACTACTTTCGTTGAATCGGGTGCCGGTGTTGCTGCCGGTGGTAGAACCGGTCTTACCGCTTTAACTACCGCTTGCTTATTCTTCTTGGCTACCTTCCTTCTTCCTGTATTCGCTATGATTCCGAGTGCTGCTTCTGCTTCTGCTCTTATCTACGTTGGCGTTCTTATGATGAAGAATAACGTTAAATCGGTTGACTTCTCCGACGCTATCGGTGCCGTATCTGCTTTCCTTACTATCGTTGTTATGGTTCTTTCTTACTCTATCACGAAAGGTATCGGCGTTGGTATGGTTTCATACACTTTAATGTCTTTAATTTCTTATGTTGTTGGACTTATCGTAAGCCTTGTTAAGAAATCTGAAAAACCAAAATTTGAAGTTTCTATCGTTTCACTCGTAGTTACTGCTTTATTCCTTGTTTACTTCTTCGTTCCGACGGTACTTTAATTTTTGATTTTAATATCTACTTAAAAAATAAACCGCTTGACTATTTGCCAAGCGGTTATTTTTTTACTACTACACTTCTAATTTTAAAGCCGTTAAGGTGTTTTCTTAACGGCTTATTTTTATTCTTCTATATTACGTTTTTTATTAAATAATTTAGTTGGGTCTAATTCAAGTTCGTTCATTATCATACCGATAAACACTATGCTAAACCCGATTATAAGCGTTACGGTCAATTTTTCGTAACCGAACACTACACTGAAAAACGTTCCGAAAACTGCCTCTAAACAAAGAATTATGGCGGCCTTGTTTACCGGAGTAAATTTTTGACCGAATATTAAGGCTATTTGAGCAAATAACGTGCAAACGATAGTTAAATAAACTATTTTTAACAGTTGGTCTAAATTAAGAGCATATACCGAAATTCCGTTTGGAAGTTCAAAAATAAGCGACAGTATTAAAGGAATTACTCCTGCAACGAAAAGTTCTACTATTAAAAGTTGAACGTTATCGTCCTTAAATTTGTTTTGAGAACGGTTAATATATATAATTTGCAAGGCGTAGAATACCGCACAAATTAATGTTAGCATATCGCCGAGTAAAATATTTGAACCGCTTTGTTCCCCGTTTGAAAAGGCTATAAAGCCTACTCCTGTAAAACAAATTATTGCTGCTATTACGTTGTAAAGTTTTGGCGGTACTTTTGTTAAAAACCACATAAAAAACGGAGTCATAACGCAGTAAGACGCTGTTATAAATGCGTTTCTTGCCGGACTTGTGTACTTTAACCCTATCGTTTGAACTATGTATGCCATAGATAGAATTACGCCTAATATCGCACCACGAATTAGCGTTCCTTTACTAATCGTTTTAAATCTTTTAAAGAATACCGCTCCTAAAAGTATTGACGATGCGATAAACCTTAACGCTAAAACGTAAAACGTTGGTACGGTTTCTATAGTTTGTTTTAATACTATAAACGACGTTCCCCAAGCGAGCGTGGCAAAAAACAAAAGAAGTTCGCCTAACAAACCTAATTTATTAAATTTTTTCATAATACAAAATTATACATTATATCTTAAATTTTGGCAAATAAAAAACACCCGTTAAGGTGTTTTTTTATAAATTTAGTATTTTAACGGACTATTGTTTTTGTAAGTGGTAAATCTTATAGTAAAACCGTTAGAATTTATCGGCTCGGACGAATAAATCATTTCAAAATTATCTTTTTCGTCTAAATTCGGGTAAAATACCGTTGCGTCTCCGTCGGCATCAACTTTGGTTACTAAAACTTCGTCGCAATAATCTACCATTGTTTTATAGAACATTGCACCGCCTATTACGAAAATATCTTCGTGCTTTTTAAGTTCTAAAAACAATTCTTCAAGTGTATGAACGATAATACAATCGTCCCTTTGAATATTTTCGGGCGCTAAAACGATATTTACTCTGTTTTTAAGCGGTTTTGAGTTTGGAAAAGATAACAAAGTGTTATAGCCCATACAAACCGTTTTATTTAAAGTTTGTTCCTTAAAAAATTTCATATCTTCGGGCAAATGAAAAAGTAAACCGTTATTTTTTCCTATGCCCCATTTTTTATCAACGGCAACTATTGCTTTCATTATATAGCAACCTCCAACTTCTTTTTAAGCGGAGTTGCTTTATAGTCAACAAGTTCAAAATCGTCAACTGTAAAATCGTAGAAATTTTTAATGTTTTTGTTCATTTTGAATACGGGAGCGTCAAATTGTTCGTTTTTAGAAAATTCTTTAAAAGCGTCAATATGTCTATCGTAAATATGAGCGTCGGAAATAACGTGAACGAGTTCGCCTACTTCTAAATTGGAAACTTGTGCGAACATGTGAAGTAAAACTGCGTATTGAACGACGTTCCAGTTGTTTGCAACTATCATATCGTTTGAACGTTGGTTTAAAATTCCGTTTAATTTTCCGCCTGCTACGTTAAAAGTCATAGAATATGCACAAGGGTATAAATTCATTTCGTGAAGGTCGGCAAACGTGTAGATATTTGTCATAATTCTACGGGATGCGGGATTGTTTTTAAGGTCGTATAAAACTCTGTCAACTTGGTCCATTTCCCCTTCTTTGTATTTGTGTTTAATCCCTAATTGGTAGCCGTACGCTTTACCTATTGAACCCGTTTCGTCTGCCCAACTGTCCCAAATATGAGAGTTTAAGTCGTGAACGTTATTAGATTTTTTTTGCCAAATCCATAAAATTTCGTCTATTGCCGATTTAAAGAAAGTTTTGCGTACAGTTAAGATAGGAAATTCTTTTTGAAGGTCGTATCTGTTTACAATACAAAACTTTTTAACGGTGTGAGCGGGAGTTCCGTCTTCCCAATGAGGTCTAACCTTTTGGTCGGTGTCCCAAACGCCGTTAGTGATTATATCGTTGCAATTTTCCAAAAATACTTTATCTGCGTAACTCATAATTTTTCTCCGTAGTATATTTTAACACTTTTTATAAAAATTGTAAATATCAAAAAGCGTTTTTTTCTTTGTTTTTAAATTTCTTTGCAATAAAATGCGTTTTAAATTTGGTAGGAGTTATTTTATTTATAAAATAAACGAATTTGTTATATGCACCTACCGTAATTAAAGTTTTATTTTTTTCAAGGGCTTTTAAACCTTTTGAAACGACTACGTTGGCAGGTTTTTTAGCAAGTTTACCTTGTAAACCTTGTAGTTCAATATCTTTTATTATATCTTCTCTTGTAGGAACGCTTGACGGGGCTAATACGGTGATTTTAACGTTTTTATCTTTAATTTCCCCTTTTAGAGAGGTGAAAAACGTGATAAGAGCCGATTTTGTAGCCGAATATTCACTAAAATACGGCATAGGACTTACTCCGCATAAACTTGAAACGATTAAAATTTTCAATTCGTTTTCGTAGTTGTTTAAACAAAATAACGTAAAGGAAACTGCTCCTTCAAAGTTTACCCTTGATTGTTTTATAAGTTTTTCTTCGGTATATTTTTTAAACTCTTTTTGAGTATCTATTCCTGCGGAATAATACAAACCGTTTATTTTGATTTGATTATTTATAATTCCGTTATAAAAATTTTCTCTATCTATACTTGAAGAAATATCAAAAGCGTACGGTAAAACGGAAATTTTAGGGTTTATCTTTAATAAATTTTCCTTTAATTCGTTTAATTTTTGTTCGTTTCTACCTAAAATTATTAAGTTTTTATCTTTTTGGGCAAGTTGATAACAAATTTCTTTACCTATACCACCGCTTGCACCCGTAACTATTGAATAATTCATTTTTAATCAAAATAAACCTTACTTTTTTTAATTTCTTCCCTTAATTTTTGAATTGCTCTTTTTTCAATTCTTGAAACGTAAGAACGAGAAATTTTTAAAAAATTAGCAACTTCTCTTTGCGGTAAAGGATTACCGTTTTTTAAGCCGTAACGGAGTGAAATTATTAAATATTCCCTTTCGTTTAAGCATTTTTGAGTTAATTTTATAAACGCTTTACGTTCCATTTTGCGTTCAACTTGTTCGTAAACGTTTTCGTTTTCGTCGCAAAGAAGGTCAATAAGCGTTAAATCGTTGCCGTCTTTGTCCGTTCCTACGCTGTCAGATAAAGATACCGTTCCCGAATATTTTTTGTTTGAACGGAGTAGCATTAAAATTTCGTTTTCTATGCACCTTGCGGTATATGTGGCAAGCCCTGCACCCTTTTCTATATCGTAAGTGTTTACCGCTTTTATTAAACCGATAGTTCCCGTAGAAATCAAATCGTCGGTATTTTCCGCACCTTGATATTTTTTAACTATGTGTGCAACAAGCCTTAAATTATGCTCAATTAGTTGATTTTTGGCGTTTATATCGCCTGTTTCTTTAAAAAGTTTCAAATATTTCTCTTCTTCTTCGGGAGATAACGGTTTTGGAAAACACTCGCCCGTTATCGCTCCGCAAAAAAAGAGTACTTTTGAAAATATAAAGTTTAAAAATTCTAAAATCATAAATTTATCTCCTTAAAGAAAAATTTATGTTGAATTTTGTAAAACTATGTCAAATTATACGTCTTTACGGAGAATATCCCCTTCAAAAAGTTCAATATTCGTATATAAATAAAGTTTTTGTTGAACGAGTTTTGCGTCTAAAACTTCTTCGCCATCCGTATTTTCAATTTTTTCAACGACGAATTTTTTATTGAAATTATTACTTGGAGTTAAAACTTCCAAAACGTCGCCGACTTTAAAGCGGTTACGCATTTCAATAATTGCTCTTTTGTTTTGTTTGTCGTAACCTAAAACGTTTGCTATAAACTGTGAAGTTCCCGTTGATTGACTGTCTTCGTAGTTTACCGTTTTATCGTTTTCACCGAAATAATAAGCCGTTGTAAAGGCTCTGTGAGCCGTTTTTTTGAGTTCGGTTACGAATAACGGGTTAGATTTGTATTCTTCCCCTATTTTATAATACTCGTCTATTGCTCTACGGTAAGCGTTTATTACGGTTGCTAAATAATATTCGCCTTTCATACGCCCTTCAATTTTAAATGAAGATACGCCCGCATTTATTAAATTGCCGATATAGTCAACTAAATTTAAGTCTTTACTGTTTAAAATATAAGTGCCACGCTCGTCTTCTTCAATAGGATAAAATGCTCCGTCTTTTCCTACTTCACGAATAGCGTAGTTCCAACGGCATGCTTGAACGCACTCGCCACGGTTACTGTCTCTTCCCGATAAATAGTTAGAAAGCAAACACCTTCCGCTGTAACTTATGCACATAGCACCGTGAATAAAGGTTTCTATTTCGGTATTTTTATTTAAACCGTCCTTTATTTCTTTAACTTCTTTCAAACTTAATTCTCTTGCTAAAACTATTCTTTCAATTCCTTGACTTTCCCAAAATTTAGCGGAATAAGTATTTAAAGTGTTTGCTTGCGTTGATAAATGCAAATGAAGTTTAGGAGCAACGCTTTTTGCAAGGGAAATTAAACCGGGGTCGGTTATTATTACTCCGTCAACACCCGTTTTTTCTAAAAATTTAAAATATTCTTCGGCTTTTTGAAAATCTGTGTTTTTTGCAAAAATATTTACCGTAACGTATATTTTTTTATTACGTTCGTGAACGTATTTAGTCGCTAAATCAAGTTCTTCTTCGGTAAAATTGTCCGAAAATGCCCTTAAAGAGAAGTTTTTTCCGCCAACGTAAACGGCGTCTGCACCAAAATATATTGCGGTTTTGAGTTTTGAAAAATTACCTGCAGGTGCTAATAATTCTACTTTTTCCATATTATTTTTTTACTGAAACGGCTATTCCGTCGCCAACTTCAAAGAAACAAGTTATCATTTCTTTATCGTTTGACGCAAGTTGATTGTATAAATCAATTTTTTCTATTAGCGTTTTGTACTCCTTTGGACATTCTTTCTCTTTTGCAACGTAGCCCCTAAATAAAATATTATCGGCAAATATTACACCGTTTTCGTTAAGTAAATCTTTTAAAAGCGGATATAAAGTTGCGTAGGCTGCTTTGTTACAGTCTAAAAATATAAAATCAAATTTTTGAGTTAGGTTTAAAACTACGTCTAAACTGTCGCCTATTAGCGAATTAACCCTATCAATTACACCGAATTTTTCAAAATTTTCAAGGGCTTGTTTTCTTACGCTCGGTATTTTTTCTACCGTAGTTAATTTAGCGTTAGGTAAAGTTTTTAATATTGCTATTCCCGAACAACCCGTTGCCGTTCCAAGTTCCAAAACGGTTTTTGGATTTTTGATTTTTAACATCATTAAAAGTTCGTTAAGACCGTCTGTTAAAATGGTAGGAACACCGTTCTTGCGGTAATCCGTTTGCATTTTTACTATTTCTTCGGGAATATTGAGTTTTGCGTTTTTACTCGTTAAATCTTTCGTATATTCGTTTATCATACTTCCGTAATTATCGGTAAAATCATAGGATTTTTCTTTGTTTTTTTGAAAACGTAATCTTTAAGTTTCTTTCTTAAAATGTTTCTAACGTCGGTAACGTCGCCTGCGGATTTTACGTTGTAACTTTCCAAACATTTAACCATTATTTGTTTCATATCGTTAATTTGTTCGTTTGAAAGCCCCGAACCTTTACATATAACGTCCGGTTCTTGTAAAATAAGTCCGCTTTCCGCCGAAATACAACAAACCGCAACGATAATTCCTTCAATGGAAATATGTTTTCTGTCTCTTATAACGCTTTGTGTTTCGTCAATGGAAAGCCCGTCAACAAGCCTACTACCCGAAACGAATTTTTCACTGCGTCGCATTGATTTGTGAGTTAATTCAACGGTATCACCGATATCACAAATAAGCATACTTCCTTCACGCATACCCATTGATTTTGCAAGTTCTACGTGTTTTTTAAGGTGCCTGTACTCGCCGTGAACGGGAATAAAAAATCTCGGTTTTATAAGTGAGTGCATTATTTTTAATTCTTCTTGGCAAGCATGCCCCGATGCGTGAATTTTTTCAAGTGATTCGTAAACGACTTCCGCACCCTTTCTGTAAAGATTGTTAATTACCGAATAAATGCTCTTTTCGTTCCCGGGAATAGGCGACGCCGAAATGATTATTGTATCGTTTTTATTTATACTTATTTGGCTTGATTCGCCCATTGCCATACGGGTTAAAGCACTCATAGGTTCGCCTTGTGAACCCGTTGACAAAATAACCAAATCTTTATCGGCAACGTTTTTGATTTTTTCAATATCAATTAAAGTGTTTTCGGGAATTTTGATTTCGCCTATTTTAGCCGAAGCCTCTAAAACGTTTACCATACTTCTACCCGATAAAGCAACTTTACGCTTGTTTTTATAGGCTATGTTTAAAATTTGTTGAATTCTGTAAACGTTAGTTGCGAAAGTTGCAATAATGAGCCTACGGTTTTTGTGTTGTTGGAAAAGTCTTTCCAAATTTTCGGAAACGACGGTTTCACTCATAGCGTAGCCCGAACGCTCTACGTTAGTTGATTCGCAAAGCATTAAGGTTACACCCTTTTCGCCTATTTCGGTAAGCCTTGCTAAATCTATAATTTCTCCGCCTATCGGTGTTAAGTCAACTTTGAAGTCGCCCGAGTGGAACACAACGCCTACGGGAGTTGTAATTGCAAGTGCAACGGAACCCGGAATTGAGTGGTTTACGTTGATAAATTCAACCGAGAAACAACCTACTTTTACCGTTGATTTAACCGAAACGCAATTTAATTTAACGTTTTTTAACTTAAATTCTCTAATTTTACTGTCGGCAAGCGTTAAAGTAAGTTTTGTTCCGTAAACGGGAACATTAATTTCTTTTAATAAATACGGAAGTCCGCCAATGTGGTCTTCGTGTCCGTGAGTTAAAAATACAGCCCTTACCCTGTCTTTATTTTGAATTAAATAAGTAATATCGGGTATTACAAGGTCTATTCCCGGCATATCTTGGTTAGGAAAAGTTAAACCTGCGTCAATTAAAATTATATCTTTTCCGTATTCAAGGGCGGTCATGTTCTTTCCTATTTCGCCAACGCCACCTAAAAAACGGACTTTTAAAGAGTTTTGTTTTTTCATAATATCCTTAACGGCATAATGCCTTATTATATTTTTATTTTAGTATATAATAACATATTTTGCCATATTTGTAAATAAAAAAACGGGGAAGTTTACCTTATTAGTAACTTGCCCGTTTTAAAAACGACATAATTTGATATTATTTTGTATTTTTTAAAAAAAATCTACTCTTGACGCTATGAAACAAGTAAAGAACACACCTACTATATCGTCGTCCGCACAATAAATTTTATATACGCCTTTGGTTGGAATATTTCCTAATTTATATTGTTTGTTATCGTTTACTGTATTAACTCCCGCTGAAACTATGTTTGCAACTACTTCACCGTTTCTCATAAGTTCAAAAGTTACGGTCATATCTTTAAGTTCAACGTTTACGAAGTAACCTAAACTTGTTAAATAGTCCCAACAACTGCGACCGTTTATATTAAAGTTTGAATAGGTTGAAATTGAAGTTGTTAAATTTTTATACTCTGCTCCGTAACTTCTTGTTACTACGTGTGAAACTTTGAATTTTTGTACTAAACCTATTCTTTCGTCCTTAAAAGAATAATCACTTGATTTGAAAAATCTAAATTTATCGCAAGTTGCTGTATATATAGGAGTTCTGTCCGGTGTTTCCAAAACGTAACTTTGCCCCATTTTCCCCGTATAATGAAAATAATACTCGTTTTTTTCTCCGTTTGAACCGTATTCCGTATTAACGCTTGTTTCATAAGCACTAATTGACGGTTGATAATTCAAATCTTCATAGTTTTCGGAAGTTTTATTTGCTGATTTTACCAAAGAAACTATTCCTATAATTACTATAACCGCACCGAAAATTATAACTCCGTATATAATTTTATCGGCATAAGGAACGGATACTCTTTCGTCTATATTTTCGGGGTCGTAAACTATTTTTAGTTTTTTACCTTCCTTCCACGAAGAAGAAAAAGTGTCTATTTCCACGTCATTATGCTCAACGCCGTTTTCGTCGGTAAACGTAACGTAAACTTGCCCGTCGTATTCACCGTGTCTATAAAAATATTCTATTTTTGTTACAGTTGCCTCAACTACTACACCGTTTTTGATTATAGGAGCGTTTACAAAAACTAAACCGAACGAAACAAATAAAATTCCGAATAAAATCATTACGGCATAAAATCTAAATTTAAAAAATTTTCCAAAAAAGCCCTTTTTTTCCGTATTCATTTTTTCTCCTTTTGAATAAATTATATCATTTAAAAAATTTTTAAGCAAGCAAAAAGGCGTTCACTTTCTCGTGAACGCCTTAATATGTAACTTTATTATTTCTTTTCGTTTAAAAGTTTAAAACCTTTATCGCCTTCAAGTTGAACTTCTTTAACGACTTTATTAAGTGCAATTAACGCAAGAACGTTCGGGAATACCATAAGCATATCAAAAACGTCTTGTAAGTTCCAAACTAAATCGTTTGAAACAACCGTTCCTAAAAATACGAAAACAACGGACAAAAGTGCGTAAATTATACCGCTTTTTTTACCGAATATGTATTCAAAGTTGATTTTACCGAACAAGTTCCAACCTAAAATAGTTGAGAAAGCAAAGAAGAACAAGCATATTGCAACGAAAATATTTCCTACGTTTGCCGTTAAAATAGAACCGAAAGCAATTTGAGCCATCGTTGTTTTAGTTGCATCGGCATTAACGCCCGTTTCAAGCATACCGCCTTTCATATATAAGGTGGAAATTACTATTAAAGCGGTCATTGTAAGAACTACGAAAGTATCAATGAATACGCCTATCATAGCAACAACGCCTTGGTCGTGTGCCTTTTCTACGTTTGCAAGAGCGTGTGCGTGCGGAGTAGAACCCATACCTGCTTCGTTGGAGAAAAGTCCACGTTTAGCACCTTGTTGAATTGCTACGATTATTGAACCCATAAATCCGCCGAGCATTGCTTTCGGGGCAAATGCACAAGAGAAAATCAAACCGAAAGTTTTTGGAATATAAGTAATTCTTGCACAAATAATTACTAAACCGCCAAGCAAATAAAGTAATGCCATTAAAGGAACGATTTTTTCGGTTACGGACGCAATTCTTTGAACACCGCCTATAACGATAATTGCAACTAATACTGCAACTACTATACCGATAATCCAAGTAGGAATACCAAATGCGGAATTAGCTGTTTCGGCTATTGAGTTACTTTGTACCATTGCACCTGCAAAACCTAATGCAAATATAGCGGAAATTGCAAAGAAACCTGCTAAAAACTTACCGAATTTGCCTTTAAACGCCGTTTTAATATAGTAAACCGGACCACCTGTGATAGTTCCGTCTTCGTGAACGACTCTCGTTTTTTGAGCAAGCGTTGCTTCGCTGTATATCGTAGCCATACCTAAAAAGGCTATAATCCACATCCAGAAAATTGCACCCGGACCGCCAACTAATATTGCACCGCAAGCACCTACTATATTACCCGTACCTACTTGTGCGGCTATTGCCGTTGCTAATGCTTGGAAGGAACTTAAACCGCCTTTTTGCTTTCCACCGTTAAGTTTTAAGTTTCCGAAAGTCTTTTTCATACCTTCGCCGAAACATCTAATTTGAACGAAACGGGTTTTAATCGTGTAGTATAAGCCGACGCCGATAAGCAAAATTACTAATACGTAATCTGCCAAATAGTCGTCAATTTTTACAACTACGTTGTTAATTGCATCTAACATATTTTTATTCTCCTAAAAATGATTTTCTTACGTTAAAAATAAAAAATCGGAGATTATAAAAAATAATCTCCAAAAAACAATCAATATAAATATTGCTAAAATAAGTTCTGTCCTTTTACCTGAGAGATTGAGCGTTACCGCCTTGCCCCTTCGGTACTCATTTAAGAGTTCTCCAGAGTTCCGTCAACGAACTGTCAAATAACTTTTCAATCCGAATCATACGGCAAAATATTAAATTTAGATTTATTTTAGCAAGATTTTTTTAATAAATCAAGCATTTTTTCACAAATTTTGAAATTTTATATCCAGTAAACGTATTTTTTATAAATTTCACAATCTAATTTTTGGTGTAAATTATACGATTTTTTATTATTTGCTATAATATGAGAAAACGGAGTTTTACCCATATTTTTAACTTCTTTAACGGCGTTAGCAATTAAAATTGAGCCTATTCCTAACCTTCTAAATTCGGGGAAAACTTCTAAAAAACCTATTGAGCGTTCTTCGTGCATACCTATAAAACCGCATATTTCCCCTTTATACTTTGCAAATAAGAAAAAGGTTTTACTCATTGTTTTTAAAGTTTTTTCGGGCGAATAACCAAGTGTGTAACGGCTTGATATGAATTTTGCGTTCTCGTAAGTATTTTCGGCTTTATAAACTTTTAACCCTTCAATATTTTTAATAGGTAAATCGTTATAAATAACTTGATAACACCTTCTATATTCTTTATTTAATTTTTTACAAATGCCCTTTGCTATTTTTGAGTTTGTTGTGAAATAATGGTAGTTTTCTTCAAACGTTAAATTTTCGGTAAGTTTATCAAAATTATTGCCTTCTATCATAGTAAGTTTTGCACTTTTTGAAGAAATAACCACACCGAAACCGTTATTTACAAGTGTTTCGTAATCTCCACTCCCTAAACACTCTAATAAGCAAACGTATTTATTATTGTTTCTTCTTAACGTTTTTATGTAATCTTTTTCCATAGCGATTAACATTTTACACCAAATTATTATAAAGGTCAACGATATTTATACTCAATTTAATTGACAAATTTTAACTAAATAGTTTAAAATATTATAGTTTAAAGGAGAGATTTTATGAGTACAAGAGAAGATATTAGAAACGTTGCTATTATCGCTCACGTTGACCACGGTAAGACTACGCTTGTTGACGCATTATTGAAACAAAACGGAATTTTTAGAAACAACGAAGTCGTTCAAGGAAGGGTTATGGACTCCGGTGACATTGAACGTGAACGTGGTATAACCATTTTGGCAAAAAATACTGCCCTTTTCTACAAGGGTACTAAAATAAATATTATTGACACACCGGGCCACGCCGATTTCGGTGGCGAAGTTGAACGTATTTTATCTATGGTTGACGGCGTTATTTTGCTTGTTGACGCAGTTGAAGGTTGTATGCCCCAAACAAGATACGTTCTTAAAAAGGCTCTTAACTTAAATAAAAAACCCGTCGTAGTAGTAAACAAAGTTGATAAAGGCGGAGATATAAATAAAACTATGGATTCTATCATTGATTTGTTTATAGAACTCGGCGCTAACGACGAACAACTTGACTTTAAGACCGTTTACGCATCCGCTAAACTCGGTTGGGCAACCAAAGATTTAGCCGTTCCTGCTACCGATATGTCTAGTTTGCTTGATACTATTATTGAAGAAGTGCCCGCCCCCGTTGGCGACGAAAACGACGGCCTTCAAACGATTATTTGTAACGTTGATTACGACGAATACGTTGGTAGAATCGGCGTTGGTAGAATTATAAGAGGTTCTATAAAGGACGCTCAAAACGTTACCGTTATTCATACCGACGGAACTACCTACAATGCAAGAATAGGTAAACTTTATCAATACGAAGGCTTAAAAAGAGTTGAAGTTTTGGACGGTAAAGTTGGCGATATAGTTGCAATTTCGGGTATTGAAAAGATAAATATAGGCGAAACCATTTGTTCTACCGATAAAGTTGAACAACTCCCCTTCGTTGCTATTGACGAACCTACTATTTCTATGATGTTTATGGTAAACAACTCTCCGTTTGCCGGAAAAGAAGGTAAATTCGTAACTTCACGTCATTTAAGAGCAAGACTTTTCAAAGAAATTGAAACTAACGTTTCTATGCGTGTTGAAGAAACCGAATCGGCAGATACTTTTAAAGTTTTCGGTCGTGGCGAACTTCACCTTTCAATTTTAATTGAAGAAATGCGTAGAGAAGGCTATGAATTCCAAGTTTCCCGCCCGAAAGTTATTTTTAAGGAAATTAACGGAAAGACCAACGAACCTATTGAACAACTTGTTGTTGAAGTTCCTAACGATTACGTTGGTGCGGTTATGAGTAAAATCGGCGAACGCAAAGGCGAACTTATAAATATGGACGCTAACGACCGTGGCGAAACCAAACTTGAATTTAAAATTCCTTCAAGATGTTTAATCGGTTACCGTAACGAACTTTTAACCGATACGAAAGGTTTTGGAACTATGTCTTCCGTTCTTCTCGGTTATGAAGAATACAAAGGCGATATTCAAGAAAGAAACCGTGGTTCACTCGTATGTTTTGAAGCAGGCGTAACTACACAATACGGCTTATTCAACGCACAAGAAAGAACTACCCTTTTCGTAGGTGCAGGTTTACCCGTTTACGAAGGTATGATAGTTGGCGTTAACTCTCGTGAAGACGATTTGGTCGTAAACGTTTGTAAACAAAAACACTTAACAAACAGCCGTGCAAGTGGTAGTGACGATGCGTTAAAACTTATTCCACCAACCGTTATGAGTTTGGAACAATGTATGGAATTTATTGCCGACGACGAACTTTTGGAAGTAACCCCGAAGTCAATAAGACTCCGTAAGAAAATCTTATCAAAAGATTTACGTATGAAAGAGTGGGCAAAAAACAGAAATAAATAATTTTAAAAGAATAAGGACGACTTTCAAAAAGTCGTCCTTTAATTTTATTCGTTTAAGAAATCAATAATTTTAGATAAATACTCCCCGTCTTCGTCGTAAACGGAGTGAGAAAAATTATCGTACATATAAAGTTTTGCGTTCGGGATTGCTTTTGCAATATCTACCGACGCTTGCCCCGATACTACTTTATCTTTATATGAGCCGATAACGAAAGTTTTACATTTAATTTTAGTTAATTCGTCGTAAACGTCAAATTTTTTACAAGCGTCAACTAAAACGGAAAATCTTTTAATATCTTCTTCGTTTCCTGCGTTTATTAAAAAATTAAACGCCCTTTCGTATTTTTTTAAGTATTCTTCGGAGTAAATTTTTTCAAATACCGATTTATTAAGTAATTTTATATCTCCGTTATTTGAAAGTTCCTGCCACTCGTTAAACGTTTGTAAACTTTCGGGATAAGTTTTTGCAAGCGTTGAACCTAAAATCATTTTTTTAATAAGTTTAGGTTCGTTTATTGCAATAACTTCGGCTATCATACCGCCTTGCGAAGTCCCGAATAACACTATATCTTTTAATTTTAACTTTTTTATTGCCGTTACGGTGTCTTTTGCCATATCTTTAACCGTATAGCCTGTTTTTAATTCGTTGATTCTGTCAAATAAATAAACCGTATAGTCGTTTTTTAATGCGGAATACTGTTTTTCTATTGAACGCCACGAATTCGTAACCGGTTTAACACTTATGCCGGGTATTATAACGAAAGGCGTACTTCCACTACCGAATTTTATATAATTCATTGTAAAACGGCTTGTTTTTATTGTTTTTATAACGTTATCTTCCATAATTTTCTATATACTCAATAAATTCTTCACACTCGGTTTTAGTAGTTGAAAACGAAGTTACAATTCTAACTATAATTCCGTTTTCTTCTTTGCTCCAAAATTCTAAACCGAATTTTTCCATAAGCGCTTTGCCTAATTCTTCGCTAACTTTTATGAAAATTTGATTTGATTTTGAATTGCCTACTAATTCAATATTGTTTTTTATAAGTCCGTTTCTAATAATTTCCGCCATTGCGTTTGAATTTTTTGCTAACTCAAAGTATAAACCGTTAGTAAATAACGTTTCAAACTGTATAGCAACTGCAAATCCTTTTGCAAGCATTGAACACCTGTTTTTTATATGATAACGGAAATCTTTAACTAAATTTTTATCTTTAACTACAACTGCCTCGCCGTACATTGCTCCGTTTTTAGTTCCGCCAACGTAAAAAATATCTGCAAGCGTGCTTACCGTTTTTGGTGTTAAATCGGTATCTTTTAATGTTAACGCAACGGCTAATCTTGCTCCGTCAATAAAAAGTAAAAGCCCGTATTTATCGCAAATTTTACGAATTTCGGTTAACTCTTTTAACGTGTAAGAAGTGCCTTTTTCGGTGGTTAATGAAATATAAGCCATTTTAGGCTTTACCATATGTTCGTCAAGGTGCGTATCTAATATATTTTGAATATCTTTCACGTAAAGTTTGCCGTCGGTATTTTGAACGGTATTTATTTTATGCCCCGTACCTTCTAACGCCCCCGTTTCGTGAACGTTTATATGCCCCGTATCGCACGAAATAACACTTTCGTATGGGCGTAAAAAATAAGAAATTACCGTAACGTTAGTTTGCGTTCCGCCTGCTAAAAAGAAAACGTCCCCTTTCTCTCTATCAATTTCAAAAGCATCTAAAATTAAATTTTTTGCGTTTTCGGAGTGCTTATCTAACCCGTAGCCGATATTTTTTTCGTTTATTGAATTATTTAGTGCCGTTAAAACTTCTTTTGCACAAAGTTCACTGTAATCGTTTCTAAACATACTGTCACCTTTTATGATAAAATTATATTATACAATCAATAAAAAAGCAACTTTTACAAATATAAAAGTTGCTAAAATTTAGTTATTTATGCCTTTTTTTGATTTTTTCAAATACTTTTTTAATTCCTAACGGCTCGCATAATATAAAGCCTAAAATCGCACCTAAAACCGCTTGTGCTATTTGGTAAGGAAGTTTGAGTATTGCATATTCTACCGTTGAATATATAAACGCTCTACCGATAGAATAGCCTACTACCATTATTATTGCACCTATAAACAACGCTAAACAAGAAGAAAAAATTTGCATTTTTTTACTTTTGTTCTTAAATAAATTATTAGATATAAGTGAAATTACAACCGCTTGCAAACCCCTTGTTACAAGTGAAACGAACATTGGTGCGGGATAGAAGAAAAAGTCGCCTAAAAACGAACCTACACCGCCTACTATAAACGCCCCGAACGGGTCAAGAATTAGCGACGCTAAACAAATTATTATATCGTTAGCATACAAATGCCCACCCGGAACGGGAATTGAAAATATACTCATACTTAAAACGACGTTAATTGCCGTAAACATTGCAACAACCGTTATCCAAACAGTTGTTTTTCTAAAATTATCGTTTGCCATATTTTTAACCTTATTGACTTTTAATTTACTATATGATATCATATAACTGATTATATTAAAATAATCAAAATTAAAGGATTTTATATAACCAGATGAGATACAGTATTGACAAAATATCAAAAAAACCTTCGTATTTGCAATTATATGAAGAAATAAAACGAGATATAATAAACGGAGTTTACGAATATAACCAAAAATTACCTTCAAAAAGAGTTATTGCGGAAGAAACGGAAGTTAGCGTTATAACCGTTGAACACGCTTACGGTTTACTTTACGAAGAAGGCTATATTGATACGAAAGAGCGTAGCGGTTATTTCGTTATATACAAAAAAACGGATTTTATTATAAATAACGGCACTACACCGCCAAAATATTTTGAAAATAATAAAAATATAAGCGTTAAAAAAAATCTTTTCCCTTTTAACAATTATTCTAAAATAATGAGAAAAGTACTTTTAGAAAATAACGAAAATATTTTTATAAAGTGCGATAATAAGGGTTTAGACGAATTTAGAATAGCAATATCAAAATATCTTGCAAGAAGCGTTGGAATTATAGCAAGTAAAGAACAAATAATAATAGGTTCGGGTGCGGAATATTTTTACAGTTTAATAACGGAACTTATTTCCCCTATAAATAAAATAGCGGTAGAAAACCCCTGCTACGAAAAGATTAAAAAAGTTTATAAATCTAATAATATCACCGTTGAAGAATTAAATTTATACGAAAACGGAATTTTAACGAGTGAACTTCAAAAAACACAAGCAAAAGTTCTACACGTTACGCCTTTTAACAGTTACCCGAGCGGAATAACTACCGACGTTTCAAAAAAACTTGAATATTTAGAGTGGGCAAAAATAACAGGTGGAATTATTATAGAAGATAATTACGATTTGGAACTTACCGTTTCTAAAAAATTTGACGACACCTTATATTCTCTTTCAAACGGAAAAGAAAGCGTTATATACCTTAACACGTTTTCTCACACTATTTCCCCTTCTCTACGTGTTGGCTATATGATTTTACCCGAAAATTTAGTTAAAATTTACGATAAAAAGTTAAATTTTTACTCTTGTTCCGTTCCCGTGTTTGAACAGTACGTTTTAACCGAACTTTTAAACAGTGGGGAATTTGAAAGGCAAGTTGCTAAAATTAGAAGAATAAAAAGACAAAATTTAAAGTAGGTTAAAAACTAACCTACTTTATTTTTTCTAAATTATTATCTTTTAAAAACGCCATAACGTTTTCGGGCGGAATTGGTTTTGAAAAATAGTAGCCTTGCAAATAATTACAGTTAAGTTCTTCGCAAAGTTTAACCATTTCTTCCGTTTCAACGCCTTCTACAACGATTTTTTTACCTATTTCTTTAAGAAGTTTCGCCATATGAATAAACATTGAATAGCCTTGTTCGTTTCCGTTATATTCTTTAAATGCCGACCATAACAAACTCTTATCAATCTTTACCAAATTTACGGGTAATTCAAGCAAATATTCCATTGAAGAATAGCCCGTTCCGTAGTCGTCCATAGAGAAAGAAGAACCCTTTTCTATAAGTTTGTTCATCATTTCTATTTGATTTTCTCCCCTAAACATTCTTGCAGTTTCGGTAATTTCAAAATTGAAAAATCTTGGTGAAACACCGTATTCTTCCATATGGTCTAAAATAACCTCGGTTAAATTGTTTCTTGAAAATTCTTTACCCGATAAGTTAAATTCTAAATAATCAACTCCAAGAGATTTCAAATCGTTATCACGAATAAATTCGCATACTTTATGGAACATTTGGTGATCTATTGAAAGTATAAGGTCGGTTTCTTCGGCTACCGATACAATTTCGTCGGCAGGAATAAATCCTAATTCGTCGTCATTTATTCTTAAAAGAGTTTCAAGCGAATTGAATTTTTCCGTTTTTAAATTGTATATCGGTTGAAAATAGGCTTGTAAAGAGTTGTTCCTTAATGCTTTTCTTATTGCTCTTTCAACTTTTGATTTTCTCGTTCTTTTGTCCATTATAGACTTGTCGGCAAAATGCACTCTTTCGCTTAATGAAAAAGTAATTTGTGAAAACACGTCTTTAATAACTGCCAATATTGATTCTGCACTGTCAACGAAATCCGGATATTTTATAACGCAAAAATTAGGCGTAATGCTCATAAAGTTTTCGTCGTACAATTTCGTATATTCTTTGCAAAATTTTCTTACGTTTAAAATAACCTTGTCTATATCGCTTGAAATAACGATAAACGATTTATCGTTCGTTTCGTAAACGTTCATTGAACCGTATGTTTTTTTCAAAAAAGTAGTTAAGTTTAAAATAAATTGTGAAGTTTTTTCGGGATAAATTTTTTTATAGTAAGAATATTCGTCTATTTTAAACGCTATTACGTTAAATTTTTTCTTTTTTAATATTAGTTTTTTTACTGTTTCGGTAAAAGCAAAAGTGTTAAATGTATTTGTTTCGCCAACTATGTACACGTCGGAATTTTGTATAGTAAAATAAACCACCGTTAAGAATAAAACCATAACGAAATCGGTTAAAAGTAGTTTTGAATAGAACATTTGCATTACGGTTGCACCTATCTCAACTAACATAAAGAAAGATACGTAAAATACTTTTAACGCCCCTATTTTACTCTTATTACGCCAAAGTTCTATAAAAGCAACCGCTAAAACGAAAAACGAAGTTACGTATAATAACGGGAATAAATTTCCGTGTAAATAGTTTAAATTTTCGTCAAAATAAAAAACTGCTTTTGTAATCGGTGTTGGAACTATCAATAATAAGTTGATAGCGGAAACTACGTATCTTAAAATTTTACCGAATATTTTATTTTTTGGGTTTGCTTTCGCACTTACGTATGAGAAAAAGAATATTCCCGTAAAGTTAAACGAAAGCAAATATAAAATAATTATTAAATAATTACACCAAAGCGGAACGTATTCGGCATAAGCAAGAGTAAATACGCTTAAAGTATCGGTACATGCACACGTAAACACACAAAACATAAGTATAAGAAATAATTTGTGTGTAAAATTATTGTAATTTAATCTTAAACAGTACAATACGGCAAGAACGAGTACTAAACACATGGTTGCAATATTATATTCGTAAACGTAATTTAACTGCATAAACACCCCTATAAAATTACATTAAAATTTTATCATAACAAACTATACGTGTCAATACATAATAAAAAATTTAATAATAAATATAATTAAAAAGAAAAAAAAGTGCGTTATAAAAGTAATTAAACTTTATAATGCACTTAAATATTTTAATTATTATTTGTTAAAATATCTTTTTAAAAAACCTTCTAACGCTTTACCGTGTCTTGCTTCGTCACGTGCCATTTCGTGAACGGTGTCGTGAATAGCGTCAAGACCGTTCTTTTTAGCACAACTTGCCAAATCAAACTTACCTTTCGTTGCACCGAATTCGCAATCAACTCTCCAAGCAAGATTATCTTTCGTTGTAGTTTTCATATGCGGTTCAAGGTCTTCACCTAAAAGTTCGGCAAATTTTGCAGCGTGTTCTGCTTCTTCGTAAGCGGCTTTTTCCCAATATAAACCTATTTCGGGATAACCTTCTCTATGAGCAATTCTTGCCATACATAAATTCATACCTACTTCCGAACACTCCCCGTTAAAGTTTGCCATAAGTTGTTCAAATATATATTTCTTGTCTTCGGGAGAAATATCGGCGTTGTTTTTAACTGTTTTTGCGTAAACTCCGTATTCGTGTTCTGCTACAAGTTTCATTTCGCCTTGAATTTTCGTAAATTTTTCGCCTTTAACGTGACAAACCGGACATTCTGCCGGTGCTTCCGGTCCTTCATGCACATATCCGCATACAGGACAAACCCATTTTTCCATTTATAAATCCTCCGTTTTGCAATTTGAACATAATCCTTTAAAAACTATTTCGTAATTTAAAACACTAAAATTATTATCTTCTTTAATATAATCAAGTAAATTAGGTTCGTTTACCATTAAAATATCAAAAAGTCTACCACATTTTTTGCATTTGAAATGAAAATGATTTGTAACCGTAAAATCAAAATACACCGCACCCGAAGATATTTCTATTTTTTTGATTTTCCCTTCATCGGCTAATATATTTAAATTCCTGTATACCGTACCTTTGCTTATGCTCGGACTATCTGTATGAATATAATTGTACACTTCTTCGGCGGTTACGTGTGATTTTAAACTTCTAACCGCATTTAATATTATATTTTTTTGCGTTGTGTTTCTTCTTAACATGTTTCTTAATAGGAATTGTTACTAATAAGATTTTAACATTAAATTAAAAATTTGTCAATATTTTTAAATATTTATATAAAAAAACGGTTAAATTAAGTGTTTTAACGAAAAAGAATTACCGCAATTCTAAATAAGAAATGCGGTAAATACTTTTTTTATTTGTTATTTTTATTAGTTTTGCCTTTACGGTAGAAATAGTAAGCCCCACCCATTGAAAGAATAACTATTACGATAATAATTAACCACCACGGGAAATTGTTTTTAACGTTAGCAAAAGCAAATTCCGAAAGTTTATCAATTTTAGTTACTAAATAACCGTTTTCATCTATGATATAAGTACCTATACCCGCTTCTTCGCCAAGTTTAAGTTCCGTAATATCGTTTGAATTATGAACGTGGAAAATTTTGAATTTTTTTGCAAGATTTTCGGGAACTTCCATTTTAACGGTAATAACCATATCGTCTTTAATATCGGAAGGTTGAACTTCTACACCGTCCATAAACAACTTAACGTCGTAAACTTGAAGAAGTTTTTCGTTTTTCTTCAAAATATCTGAATAATCTACCATAAGTTCTTTATCTTGTGCTTGAACGGTTGCTTTTACTACAACTTCAACTACAAGTTCAACGTTTGTATTAAATCCGCCTTCCGTTTCAATTTCCACAACGACTTTTTCGTCTTCGGTAGTTTTTATTGTAGACGTTTTTTTATCAATAGGCGTAACGTCTTTAACTTCGTTGCAATTCTTGCAGTGAATACTCTTTGAACCTTCTTGCTCCAAAGTAGACTCTATATCTACGGTAAATTCGTCGTCCCAATCGTGTCCCGTCTTTTCAGTTTTTCCGTCGCCGACTTTCCATGCTTCAAGATCGGTGATTTCCGTTTCCATAATTTCGTCGGAGTAATACTTGTTGCAAACGGTACATTTATAATAGTCTTTCCAACCGTCTTCCGTACAAGTTGCCGTTTTTCCGTCAATCTTTGATTTAGTATGACTTGTTTTAACAATTTTGCCGTTACCTACTTTCCATGCTTCCAAATCGGTGATTTCCGTTTCTTTGTATATATCAACGTAATACTTGTCGTTTTCTTGATAGTAATCCTTCCATCCGTCATTTTCGCAAGTTGCGGTTTGTCCGTTTACTTTCGTAGGTGCGTCGGCAGTTTTTGCATAAGTTTTGGTCAATACCAAAGTTGTTTCCGTACTCGTTGCCGAAATGGTCCAACCTTCCCCTGTAACAGGCATAATCGTTACTTCATCGGCAAATACACAGTTGTTACTATTCATCGCTACAAATTCAAGCGTTACCGTTGCAGTATAAGCCGTTGCGTATTTGAATTTTCCTTCACGAAGTTCAGGCGACCACGCAACCGTTGAACTGTATCTTGTACCAAAGCCTACGTTCATGCTTTCCGGAGCCACTTCGTTTGCCGTCGGGGTAATATCTTTAAATCCTACTTTATCAATAACCAACTTCGTAACGGCAAAACTTTTTTCTACCGTGTAAGAAACGCCGTTTATTTCAAGGCTTGCTTTTACGATATAATTTCCTGCGTATTTAGGCGCAGAACCTTCTACGACCGCACCGCTGTTTTCGGTAGTCGTTTTAGTATTTTCATCTACGTAATACGTATATGTAGGCCATAAAGGGAATCCGTACTTGTCGTTATTGTTCCATTCTGCTACCGCTTTATCGTATTCGCCACTGTTGAAAGCACGGTCTATTGCTTCTAACGTAAACGTTTCGCTATGATTATGATCGTTTTGGCAAGTTGCGGTAAGTACGTTTCCGTTTACTTCAAATTTGAAATTGTGACCGAGTTTGTCGGCAGTTTTAATGTAATTTGTTTGAGTGCTAAATGCACTGTTTGTAAAATATGCAGCATAAACGGTAATTTCGTCGTCGGTACAAGTTCTGCTTTGACCTATCCAACTCGTAGCGGTTACTTCTTCCGTTTCAGTTTTGCCACAATGAATACATTCTCTCTTCGCTGTACATTTCGTATTGTTTTCGCTCCAAGTATAACCTCTACTAAAATAATTATGTCCCGTCTTGTCGGCTGTCTTTACGGTTACAGTTTGTGTTTCAAAAACAGTATTTTTAAATTTTGCTTTGTATTGCGTAAGTTCGTCGGTTTCGCAATTTCGAAGTTGAACAATCATAACGTCATCATCAGTAAGCGTTACTTCTTCTTCCGTTTCTACATGGCTTGCGTCGTGTTTACATACTATCTTTGCAGTACACTTCATATGGTCCTCGCTCCAAGTATAAGTTGGAGTTCCATACTCGTGTCCCGTCTTTGCAATCTTGCCGTTACCTACTTTCCATGCTTCAAGATCGGTAATTTCGCTTGTCATTGCTTCGTCGGAATAATATTTGTTGCAAACGGTACATTTGTAATAATCTTTCCAACCGTCTTCCGTACAAGTTGCCGTTTTTCCGGTAACAGTTTCTTTCTTATGTCCCGTTTTTGCTATCTTGCCGTCGCCTTTCTTCCACGCTTCAAGATCGGTAATTTCGTTTTCCATGGTTTCGTCGGTATAAAGATATCCGCAAGTTTTGCACTTGTAATAATCTTTCCAACCGTCTTCCGTACAAGTTGCCGCTTTTCCGGTAACCGTTTCCTTATGGTCTACGCAATCGTGCGGAACGTATGCTTCCACGTCGGCAGGACAAAGATATAATGCATTTTTATTTCTGCTTTCAATATGCATACCGTCCATATTGCATTCAAAACAATCAATATAACTTTGTGCATTTTTTTCAGTAAATACCATAGGTTTTGTAGATGTTGGTATTACTTGTGTTCTTATACCTATCTTCATATTAGAAGTAGGTGCATATTTGCCAGTGCCTAATTTAATAACACTTGTAGTTGAAGTAATTACGTTACATTTTGCAAAAAAAGTAATTAAAGAACCTTCTATATTGTCATAACCTAACATATAGTTTCCATCAATAACTGCATCTTTTCCTACTGTAAAGTTATCAAATTTACTTGCGTCTATAATTCCAAAATTAGAATTATGCGTATATTGATACATACCGTTTGTATAAACGTTTCCGGTAATTGCCCCACCGTACATATTGAAGTTACCGGCATGACCTATCTTCTTAATCTCTTCGTCTAATAAAGCACCATTAAAAATTGTGCTGTAATTTCCGCCGGCATAACCCGTAATTGTTGCACCGTACATATTAAAAGTGCCGACAATATAGAAAATAGAATAATTTCTGTTAATGTATATGATACCACCATTAATATTTGCTGGTGTACTTTCTTCGTTCCCTTCACCTAAAGACCAATATTTTGTTTTAGTATCAATATTGCCTTTATGTTCTTTTTCACTACAATCAAACAAATTTAACGTTGCGGTTTTAGAAATTTTTATCATACCACCATTTTGAATAGTAATGATTTTACCGTTTAAACAAAGGTTTGTTATACCTGCTGGAGCAGACCATGCTGTGACTAATGCTACGTCTTCCGTCAAATACCAATTACCCGCCACGTTTGGAAGGACAACGCCGTCATGATCGGCGGATACCCAAGGCTCAAATTCAATTCCGTCGTGGTCAACGTGAAGTTCTTCATATTTATAATGTTCCTCAACGGTTTCATCATTGTTCCATTCTTTATAGGTATGGCAAAGAGTACTTACTTCACCGTTTTCCAAAACGACTTCGTATATGTTACCGCCACCCAAATTCCATGTATGCGTATTGCCGTTTACTGCGTAAGTACAACTATCCGACCAATCCTTTGCAAGTTTAGAACGGAAAGTTTCCCCCTCCAACATTGTGTCAAAATCAAAGCTGAAACCTTCGTCCGTACACAACATCAACTGCTCGGAAACAGAGTCAACCATATCGATAATTTCGCTACCTGGAAGTTCTATCTCACCAAGGTTCATGAAAGTAGCGGTATCGTCATAATCTATATTATAGAAGCCGAGTTTTACAACATCGTCGTTGCTATTCAAGGTTGCGGTAAAGATATAGCCTTCAAATGAGATTATATATTCTTTGCCGTTCACACTAAATGTGGGGGTTTGTTCGCTCCTTAACTGGTCTATCAAATCATCAAAGGAAGACGCATCATACGTATCGATATACCAATTAATGAATTCGTCTAAATTATTTTCCTCCGAATTAGTGATCGTATCGGAAACAGCCGAAATTTTTTCAATAATTTCATCTAATGTGAAACTATCATTTTCTGGTTCCAAAGAAAACCCTAAAAAACTAATGGAAGATATTTCCTCTCCGTCATAGTTGAATACGAAAATAACGTCTATTGCTTCTTCTAATCCTTCCGTAATGGAATAAGGGCACCAAATTGTACCGTCTGAAAGTTCGATAACGGTTGGGAATTCGGTTATTGTTATATCAAGACCGAAAGATACGGCAAGAGAATTACCCGCTTCGTTTCCTTCAACGGAAAATTCAAAAGATTCCTCGGCTTCTTCAATTTCATAAACATATTTTTTGCTTGCTAATTCGGAAATTAACTGTGCAGAAGTTTTATTTGAAGAAGCAGGAAGGAATTCAATAAAAATATCCTTACTTCCATCGTAAAGTTTAACCTTTACAACGGTATCATTTTCAATTTTCAAATAAAGGAAGGCTCTCGTATCATCTCCCCGCTTTAATCCTACGTTGTACCCGTCCTGACACTCTATTACAAATAAAATATTCAAATTCGGAGAGTAAGAAATATCATCACTTTCATCGCTTCCACCGCATACATTAGTGGCGCTCACATAATATTTAATGCTATCAGCATAAGCACTGAACAAAAGATTATTTTCCTCGTTGACAAAATACTTATCTGCAAGCATTGCAATTACTTCTTCCAAAGTTGGAAGGGTGGATCCTGCTTCGATCGATACTTTCAGTATGATTTCATCTTCGCCATCGGTAAACGTGAAGGTAATGCCCTTATCGTCAACTTCTGTTTCGTATGCAGATTCGCCGTCCCAAATTTCTTCAAGTTTTGCAAGGAAAGCTTCTTCGTCTTCAATTTTGGCTTCATCTTCGCTGTAAGCAAGATTGCTCTTGTCACCGTCTTTATACTTGACGTCAAGCCATGTGTTGTAAACGTCTTTCGGATCACGAACCATAGAACATGCAAAGCAAACAGGGGCATAATAAGTTTCTTCAAACATTTCAACAGTTTCTAAAATTCCCAATTCGTCTTCGGATAATTCAGATTCGGGAGTATTTTTTAACGCTTCAATTTCATCTTCGGACATTCCCAATATTTCGGGTATGTTTTTATAATATTCATAATAATGGAACGGAATAAAATGAACGCTGTAACTGCTGTATTCGTTGCCTGTTCTCATTCTGATTTCGTTCTTGCCTACATAAGCGTGATAAGTACTCCTGTTATTCTCATAATCATTTTCGTTCGTCGTATAGTTATTCGTAAAATATTCTTTTGTAAAATCTGTATCTGTAATGTCGTCAAGTATTTGCAAGAATTGCTCATAAAGCACAGAAGATTTTAAAGAAGGTATTTTGCATTCTCTACAAGAGTAACTACTAAAATCTTTTGATAATTCCATGAACGCTTCGTATGCACCGCTGTGTTCAGAACCTTTCGGTTCTTCTTCACCGCATTCGCAATAACCGTCTGTATAAAAATGTTCGTGGACTTTAAAATAACCACCTTTGAAATAACCGTTCTCATCCAATTTATCACCCGTCCAAGAGTCAGGGAAAACTATTGAAGGACAATATTCCATTTCAGTTTCGTCGCCGACTCCTTCAAAGGCATTATCGTCAATTCCGTCGCCGTTAGAGCCTACCGTTCCTTTGAAAATAACGTATTGAAGCATGTATACATCTGAAAATACTGAATCGCCAATTTCACTTACGCCTTCTCCAAAGGTTACCTTTTCCAATGATTCACAATACGCAAAAGCGTAGTCTTTAATTTGAACGACATCACCTTCAAGCGTTACTTCGGTCAAAGCGTTACAACTTTCAAATGCGTTATCACCGATATATACGTTTTTGCCGTTAAGCGTTAATGTAGGTAAAGAATCACAACTTCTAAACGTATACTTATCAATCGATATATTGTTGGCTTTGATATTTATATTTTCCAAAGCGGAACAATTCTCGAATGCTCCACCTCTAGCTGCCACAAACTCCACGTCGTTACAATCAATCGTTAATTCTTTTAATTTATCACAACCGGAAAACGAAAGTCCATTAATAACTACTTTATTGCCTTTAATAGTTAAAGTTTCCAAGTTACTATTATTCTCAAATGCTTCACTTTGAATCTCTAACGTATCTTCTTTGTTTTCTTCAATCGTTAAGTTTACAATAGGACAATAAGTAATTGTAACTGTATCTTCCGGATTAGCTATAGCAGAAATTGCAGGAATAAAATTGAAGTTACGGATTATCCAATTTTCTGCAGTTGCATAAGCGTTCGGAATAAAATACAATTCGTATCCTCCCGATTTTGTAACGGTAACCGTGTCCGTAGTTTCGTCATAACTTATCGAATTGTCTTCGGCATAAGCCATAATTGCTACCGATGTAAAGAAACATGCCGTAAACACGACTGTAAGTAGCAAAACTATAAAATTTGTTACTTTATTTCCTTTTACTCTTTTCATAACCCCTCCAAAATTAAATATAATTATTTTAAAGCAAAATTATTTCTATTCCTTATAT
>JAZRVG010000089.1:0-8754 GCA_045599025.1 Christensenellaceae bacterium
TGATATTATCTAAATATATTTTGACTTTTTATAATAAGGAGAAAATTCTATGGCAACGAATAAATTTCAAGAGCAATCGTTATATTTTTCAAATAACGAACACTTTAAAGAGTTTTCTTTTAAAAATTACCCTTTAAAGAATCTTGCTATCGGTAAAATATTGCCGGATTCTAATTTTTGCACGAATAACTTTTTAATTAGAAACTACGACCTTCTTATTTACGTGTTAGACGGAAAAGGTGAAATATCTATTAACGGTATAAAATACGATATCAAAAAAAATATGACCGTGTTTATTCCCAACAATAATATTCACAATATAATTTCCGATAAAAATTCTCCGCTTGACGCTATTTGCGTTGCATACTCTTGCAATTACTTTGAACTTATGGTACGTGAATTTAATATTCAAAGTGGATGTTATGAAATTGATTCTCTTTTAGACTTTACTTCCCTACAACAATTTTCGGAAACAAAAACTTTTGCCGATATCGTGTTTATTATGGACAAAACTATTCACGACGTTTTAATAAAATTAGCAACCGCTTGTTTTACTAAAAAAACGAATACATTAGACGAAGTAAAAAATAAAATAGATTCCCTTATTTATTCAAAAGGCAATTTGGACGAAATAATTGAATCCATAGGCATATCAAAATCAACTTTAATTAAATCGTTTAAAAAATTGTACGGAGCAACTCCATACCAATATTTACTTAACAAAAAAATAGAAATAGCAAAAAACTATTTAATATCAACTACTATTTCAATAAAATCCATTGCGATAATGTTAGTGTTTGCCGACGAACATTATTTTAGTTACGTATTTAGAGCAAAAAACGGCCTATCGCCTTCGGAATTTAGACAAAAATACTCACCAAAAAAACAAAAATAAAATAAGGATGCAAAAATGAACGATACTCTTATCAAAAAACTTTCAAGCAACGAAATAGACAATTATAGACCTATTCCCTTTTGGAGTTGGAACGACAAATTAGAACCAAACGAATTAAAAAAACAAATACGTTGGATGAAAAAACAAGGCTTTGGCGGTTATTTTATGCACGCACGTGGCGGTCTTACCACCGAATATTTAAGCGACGATTGGTTTAATTGCGTTGAGGCTTGTATTGAAGAAGGCGAAAAACTCAATATGCAATCGTGGGCTTACGACGAAAACGGATGGCCAAGCGGTTTCGTAGGCGGTAAACTTTTAGAAGACAAAAACAACGTGGATAAATATTTAACTTATCAAACTGGTGATTTTGATTCAAATTCTCTCGTTTCTTACGATATTTCTACCGATAAACTAATAAGAGTGAAACAAGGCGAAAGCGGAAAACAATATTTGAACGTTTACGAACATAATTCAATATCTACCGCCGATATTTTAAACCCCGAAGTAGTAAAAAAATTCCTTAACGAAACTCACGAAAAATACAAAGCCCGTATTGGTAAAGATTTTAGCAAAAAATTAAGCGGTTTCTTTACAGACGAACCCCAATATTACCGAGCAAAACACGCATTTACAAAAATGCTACCCATATTTTTTAAAGAAGTTTACAAGGAAAATATTTATGATAATTTAGGTTTAATGTTCGTTGAAAAAGACGGTTACAGAGAATTTAGATACAAATATTGGAAAGCAATGCAAACGCTTATGCTTACGAATTTTTCCAAACAACTATACGATTGGTGCGAAAACAACGGAGTAAAATTGACGGGACATTACGTTGAAGAAGCCGACCTTGAATTCCAAAACGTTTGTTGCGGTGGTATTATGCCGTTTTACGAATACGAACATATTCCAGGCGTAGATATGCTTGGCGACAGCGTTCATCCTTCAAGAATTCCTAAACAAGTTTCTTCCGTTGCTTGTCAACTTGGTAAAAAACAAGTTTTAACGGAATCTTTTGCCGGTTGCGGTTGGAACGTTACCCCTAGAAGATTAAAAACTCTTCTTGACGCACACTTTGTAAACGGTGTGAATTTATTATGTCAACACCTTCTTCCCTATTCCGAAAAAGGACAAAGAAAAAGAGATTACCCCGCTCATTTTTCATGGGTAAACCCTTGGGTTAAAAAAGATATAAAAACTTTTAACGATTATTTTGCAAAACTCGGCTATTTAATAGGTGAAAGCACCGAACGTATTAACGTTGCGGTATTTTGCCCTGTTCGTAGCGTATATTTTGATTTCAAAAGAGATAAATTTAGAAAACAAAATTTACTTCCCGATAAATCTTATGCGGAAGTAACGAACGAATTATCTAAATTAAACGTTCCTTACCATATTATTGACGAAACGGTTATGGCAAAACACGCTCACGTTGACGGTAACAAACTTATCGTAGGTAAATGCAGTTACGATTTCATAGTATTCCCAACGACCTACACTATGGACGAAAATACGAAATTTTTACTTGAAGAATTTTATAAAAACGGTGGTAAAATTTTGTTTCGTGGAGAAAAACCGACTTACGTAGGCGGTACTCCTTGCAATTACAATCTTGAAACAAATTCGTCAATAAAAGAAATAATAACTTCTCAACTTTACACTATTGACAATTACGAAACAGAAATTCAATCAACTTTACGTGAATTAGACGGAGTTAAATTTATTTACGCTTCAAATTTAAGTTCGGATAAAGAATATACCGTTACTTTTAACGGAGATTTTAACAGTTTTTATCAACTTGATTTAGAAACGCTTACACAAAAGCCTATCGGGAAAACAATTCATTTTAATGTGGGAGATTCCTTCTTATTACTACTCTCCAACGATAAAGCCCCACAAGTAAAAGAATTAAAAACGATTGAATTAGAAAACAATTACACAGTTATAAACGGCGATTTAAACTACTTAACTTTGGACAAATTATCTTATTCTTTTGACGGTAAAAACTATTCGGAAAAGTGTAAATACGCAGGCGTTTTAGACGAATTGTTAAAACGAAGATACGACGGAGAAGTTTATTTAAAATACGAATTTGAAGTAAAAGAAAAACCGAATATTTTATATTTCTTATCCGAAGATATGAACAATTTAAGTTGCACTGTTAACGGTAAAACTATTATATTTAACGGAGTTTCCGTTTTTGATAAAAACGTATTGAAAGCAGATATATCAAACGACGTAATTATTGGAAACAACGAAATTATAATCAAAATTCATTTCTTTGAAAAAGACCACGTATATTACGTTTTGTACGGCGAAAATATAAACGAAAGTTTAGTTAACTGTTTAGTTTACGATACTACGATAGAATGCACTTATTTGCAAGGCGATTTCGGTGTTTATTCTAAAACGGGATTTATTAACGACGAAACCAAACCGAAATTAGTAAGAGCAAACGATTTTTATATTGCAAAACCGCAAACGCAAATTGAAAATTTATACAGTGGCGGATATCCTTTCTTTGCAGGAAAAATCGTTCTTGAAAACAAATTTGATTTAACCGATACAAACGTAACCTTACTTTTAAAAGGCAATTACTGTTTATGTGATTTGGAACTTAACGGACAAAAAGTGGAAAAATCATATTTTGCCGATAGAGTAGATATTTCCAAATATGCTAAAACGGGAGAAAACGTTGCGGTTATTACTCTGTATTCGGGTAACAGAAATTTATTCGGGCCGTTCCATAAACCGCACGAATTCGTAGGACCGAATACGTTTATACTTGAAAAAACTTGGGTAAACGGAAAAAGTCCGCTTGAACACGACGAATATTCGTTTGAAAAATTCGGGCTTATAAAATAAATTAAACAAGCAAAAACACGCAGTAAATACTGCGTGTTTTATAATATGTTTTTTAGTTTTCCATAATAGTTTCAAACAATTTTTTTGCAAACAATTCGTGCATTTTTCTTTTGGGGTGATTTATGCAATTTGCCAAAAGGTCGGTTGTATCTACACCGTTATTTGCCATTTTTTTCCACTCTGCATAGCAATCGCAAACGGGAATATTATATTTTTTTGCAAGTTCTATTGACGCTTTTACATATTCGTCCATTTTACCGCTATTTTGATATTCTGCCGTTTCAACCGCATATTCCCTATATTGTTTAGGCGTTTTTTTATGCACATAGGTATTTTGCATATTAGGAGTCATAAAAATCATTTCGTAACCGCTTTTTTGAATAGTTTCAAAAATGGTTGTTAAAGAACTCATAAATATATCAAGCGGTTTAGTAACTTCGTTCAAGCCGAAACATATTATTACTAAATCGGGGTGATAGCAAAGCACGTCTCTTTCTATTCTTCCTACCGCATGTCTTGTTGCCGAACCGCCTATGCCCGAATTTATCATATTTATAGGAACGTAATCGTTTACGGTTGATAACATTTTACGAAGTCTATGCCAATAAGTCGTATCGTAATGAATTTGATTAAAGCCTAATCCCCCGTGCGTTATACTGTCGCCAAAACAAACGATATTGATAGGTCCGTCTTTTAAAAGAGCGTCCATATCTCTACAACTTTTTAATCTTTCATTTATCTTCATATCTTACCTTTTAAACTTTGTACTTATAGAAAATTTTTCCGTAAATTCCCGTCGGTTTCATAGGAACAAACATACTTACGTGGTCCCTTATTGAATTTGCCAAAGTCGTATATACTTCAACTTTTATTTTGTTTTGTCCGTCCTTTACGGCGTCGGTTACGTCAAAGATAAAGGGGGAATTTATAGCAAAACCGCATAACGTTCCGTTAACGTACAATTTTGCATTTTCGCCACAATCTTCAAATTTCACATAACTTTTCTCATACTTTTTAAGTTCACACTCAAATTCGTACTCTATTTTCCCCGAAAAAGTTCTGTCCGTTTTACTTATAGCATTAAGTTCGTTAACTGTAAATTCTTTAACTACTTTACTCATATCTTTAAAATCGTAAAGTTTAATATTATATGTAGATTTAATCTCTTCTTCTTTTAAACTGTTGTATTCTACGTATTCGGCAAAACGCTTATTTTTTTCGTAAACGACTACGCAAGATTCGTAAGGTTCAAGCCTTACTTTTATTTTATCTCCCGCACCGCTATAATAATTATCTTTTGCAAAATCAAAAACATTATAATTTCCGTTTTTGCCCGTATATATTTCTCCGTCAAAAGTATCCGTAACGCTTTCGTTGAAGAACATATAAATATCGTTTCCGTCTTTTTGAGCGTGATAATGTCTTATTTGTTTATGATTTTCTATTTTTACGTCAATATACTTATTCTTTACAAAATATTTTGCAATATCGTTGATTTTAACAACTTTAAACTTATATTTGCAATTACAAGGTATTCCGTCAATAAATACAACGTCCGCTCCGTTTTGTTTTAAACAATATAATTTGTCTATTATTTCAACGGGTAAATATTTAGCGTAAGGAACTACCAAGCAGTTATATTCTTCTTCTAACTTTAAGTTTTTATTCTCAACGTTTATTCTGTCTAATAAGTCATCGGACAAAATATCAAAGTCTATATGACTGTCGTACAATTCTTTTGCAGGACGCTCCATAAACATATAGTCGTTTTCACTCATCCATTCCGCTTGTGCGTGATATAAAATCAAAGCGTTGCAAATATGCTTTGTACTGTCAAATGCAGTAGCGATTTTTCTTGAATAGTCAAGTAATTTTGCATAACCTTGTTGTTGCGGTTCGGTCCCGTTTTCCGCTCCGAAATGCGGTGCGTGAATATTATCGGGGAAAGTTGCAACGCTACAACCGGGCACGAAGAAATTCGTTCCTCTAACAAGCAAAAAGTCAAAAAGCCATTTTACAAGTTGCGTGCCTTCCGCCCAACCGTAACCTATCGTTAATTCACACATAGCACGGTTATCTAATTCTTTATAAGTATGTATTGCGGACGAATGAAGTTTCGCTAAAATATAATGGTAAAATTCGGTATTGTACAAATCGCCACCGTACCCACCTAAATTATATTCCGAAAATCCCGGCATAATTTGGTGCGTTACTATATCCATACCGGCACAGTTTTGTCCTTGTTGAGAACGGAAATAATGCCCCGGTCCGTTACCTATTCTTGAATGCAAATTGTTATCTTCCAAAACGTGCCCGATATATATCAAACCACGTTCGTTGCACCATTTACCAACTCTTTGAGAAAAACACTCGCTATAAAGCGTTGATATTACATTCATATAATTCTTTCTAAATTCGGGAGAAACTTTTTCATCCCAAAACCAAAAAGAAGGAAAATATTTTGTAGTATCTTCGTTATATATTTTATCTAAACGCTCTTTAACGTTTTTATTGTATGGAAAAGTTATTCCTTTCCTTCCTATCTTCGTATCTTGGTTTCTTCCTAATCCTACTCTACCGAAAGCATAGCCGTTTCCTAAAAAAGGCTCGTCGGAGAAAAATCCTATTATGGTATTCCCAAAATACTCTTTATATTTTTCTTCGTACGTTTCATAGACGTTATGAATAAGTAAATCTACCGACTCACAATCTAAAACGTCTATAAAATCATCCTTGAACATTGTAGAAAATCTTGCTCCGGCATAAAAATACATTATTCTGTAATTTCCTTCCGGAATACTGCAAGATAAAATTCCGTCTTGAATATTTTCGGTTAAGTCAATACCGTTTAAAATATCAACTCCGTTATCTTTATCAACTCTCGGGTACGCATAACAACCTATAACCTTATCTTTTACGGGTTCTCTTTCCCAAGGTTCACCTTCGTAAACTCTCGGTTTGCCAACTACTAAATTTATTTCGCAAGGTCCTATAACGTCAACGTGTGCTTCGGAAACACTTTTTCTTTTTAAATGTTCGTATTCCGGTTTCTTAACCAAACCGAACGCATGCCCCGTTGGACATTTACAATCTTCGTCAACTATAATTACTTTTAAATCTAATTCCTTTGCTCTTTTTAAAATGGCGTCCAAAAGAGTGTACCACTCCGTACAATTCGGTGAATCAAACCCTTTATAATCTCTCGGCTCTACAGTTATTCCGTCAACACCGTTTATTTTTGCTCTTTCAACCGCATTTACTACGCTTTCAACGGTTTCCCCACCGTATAACCACAAAAACGGGAAATGGCATTTTATATAATCCTTGTTAAAAATTCTGTCTATATTGTTCATAATTCCTCAAAAATAACGCTGTGAATAACTATTAAATTTAATAGATAAAAGTTCACTAAAATATCGTATACTTATAGTTTTTTATATGGTATTATATAGTAAAATAATTGTCAAGTTAAATAAATTCAATTACCTAATTTAACAATTATCCTAACTTAAAATCAACTAATACCACACTTTTTTTATGTCTGCAAACACTGTCAATTCCGTGTCGTTTTCTTCAATATTTAAAGCAGAGTTACTTATTACGGTATCACCATCTATAACCGTTTTTTTATTTTGTTTATCATAATAATAAAATCCCGTTACAACATATTTATTATCACTTACAAAAACCTGTTCTTTATCTAAAAAATCTTCGCCAACAGTCCTCCCGATTTCCACTTCTACCTTTACGTTTTCGTAACTGGAATTATATCTTAATATGAAATTTTCATCTTCCGTTTTCATTTGAAAAACTATGGTTATCGTTTGTGGTTTATTATCTTTATCGTCAATTAAACCGTTATTATCACCACCGTTTCCGTTTGGTAAACCTTTACCGAAACAACCCGTTATAAAAACGGAAAATATTAACGTTAAAATAAAAAAAATTGTTTTTATTTTCTTATTCATTTTTCACCTTGTTTGAATTATAATCACATATTATTTAAATGTCAATACCTTTATAATTTTACAAAACTAAAATACAATATTACTAACTAAAATTTATAATTTGCCTTAAATATTTTTTTATGTCAAAAAGCTGTCATATATCCTAATTTATAATTAGGATAAGCAAAAATGCAAAGATATAATTTTCTGTTAACGGACGGGCGGTTGGAGAAATAAAATGAAAAGAAATTTGATTAAAAAATGAAATTTTAGACAAATAAAAAAAATCTCAGAATTTGCGATAAATTCTGAGATTTTTTGGCTCCCCGTGTAGGGTTTGAACCTACGACCCTTCGGTTAACAGCCGAATGCTCTACCGCTGAGCTAACGAGGAATTTCGTACGGTTTTTCGAGTCGTCGCTCGGTTCCCTCTTTTGAGATTTGCACTCATTTTTGCCTTCAACTTTATAGTTCAAACCATAACGTTCGCACTACCGCTGGGGTAACGAGGAATATTGAAATGCGGCAACTCCTTATCCTCCCAGGCCGTGTCCAGCCAAGTACTTTCAGCGCAATTGAGCTTAACTTCTGTGTTCGGAATGAGAACAGGTGGGACCTCAACGCTATCGTCACCGCAATGGTTATATAACTGCTTTCGCAGAGTATATACTAAATTTTTAATTCAATCATAGATTGACAACTGCATAACCGAGAGATTACAAATTACTTTTGGCTCTTCTTTGTTTGTTTTTAAGATTTTTCTAAACTATCATTTAAAAGCCTTTTCTCAATCTCTTGAGAATAAGCCCTCGACCTATTAGTATCAGTTAGCTACATACATTACTGTACTTCCACACCTGACCTATCAACCTTGTCGTCTTCAAGGGGTCTTACTATCTTATGATATGGGATATCTTATCTTGAGGTGAGTTTCACGCTTAGATGCTTTCAGCGTTTATCTCATCCGCACTTCGCTACCCTGCTATGCTGTTGGCACAACAACAGGTGCACAATTGGTGCGTTCATCCTGGTCCTCTCGTACTA
>JAZRVG010000090.1:0-2031 GCA_045599025.1 Christensenellaceae bacterium
AATTTTAACTTATAAAATATTACCATATTTTTTTTATTTTGTAAACTGTTTTTTTTAGATATACTATATTTTTAATAATAAAATAATACCGAACGGAATTTTCCGCTCGGTATTTATTTTTTAGTTTCTCTAAATATTAGAGAGTTGGAATCCAAGAAGTGTCGTACCCGTCATTTTCAAGGTCGTCTATGCAATCAACTTCTCTTACTGTTGCCGTTTGAGCAAACGTTGCGAATTTATAATACTTTGTATAACCGTTAATTACTATTGCACCGTCTTCTTCCGTTGACGGCGGAGCAATTACATAGAAGTTGCTAACTTTTGAACTATTTCTTAAAATAGCCGTAAATGTCGTATTACCTATTTCACTATCATGATACTCCGTGTATTCGCAATTTGTAAAATCTACTATAACGTTGTTAACAGTATAGTTATCATAAGTAAGAGCAGAGAATATAGATAGACCTTCTCTTGAAAACCTAAATTGTTTAAATCCGACATATATATTACTATATGTACCCCAAGATTCGTAAGAGAATATCGCATACGGTATCGTATTAAATATCATATCTTCAAATATAATATTCTTTATTACACCTTTGTTACCAAGAAGTTTGAACATACCACGGTCAATATTACTGTTAAGGAATTTAAATTCTTTTATCACATGATTTTTACCGTCAATAGTAGCATTAAATCCAAAATCGGTTGCTGCCCAAGTTTGTTGACCTGTATACAAAGAATTATTTTGAACCAAACCGTCAATATCGTTACCTAAAACGAAGTGTCCTATAATTCCGTATCTTTGATCAGCGTCAATTATACCGCCGTTTTTAAGCCATACTTCTTTACCGATATTACCGATATTATTCCAATCTTCCGCTGTTTTTACAACCTTGGTAGCAAGTTCAACTGTTAAAGTAATATCAAAATTACCCGTAGTTATTTTTAACGTTTTTTCGCCGAAGTCGGTTGCCGTAAATAAACTTAACAAATCTATTTTGTTGTTAACAATATCAAATTGACCTTTATCAACGCCGTCAATTTTAACGCTTGCTTTTTCCGTTAAAACATTAGAAATTTCACTTAAATCAACGGAAAGGTCGGTAGCACCAACGGTGCCGTCCGTACCTACGTTAAGGTCAAGTATTTGGTTTTCAAGATTAACTGCAATATTAACGCCCATATCGGTTAACCAAGAAAGGTCAAAATTATTACTAAATAAATCGTAAAGAGAAGGATATACGCCGATATTTGAACTACCCTCCATAAATCCGTCAATTACACCGTCATCAAAAGCGTTAATTCTGTTACCTACTGCCCTTTCACTTTCAAAATTACATTCGTATGTATTTTCTCCGTTTGGCATTATAACGAATACGTTATTTGCGGTGATATATTGATACGCTACGTCTGTTCGCTTTTTACCGAATATAGCCTGTGCATGGTCAGATTCTTTAAAATCTGTTTCACTGTAAACAAATGTCGCATTAGACAAATCTACGATAACATTTTTTATTTCTTGTCCCCATACACCGTTTATTTGACCGAACATTGACATACCCGAGTAGGTAGCATTCCAAGATTTGAAACTAAAATAAACGTTTTCCATTTTTCCATAGAAACGGTATACTAACATACCACCGTCTTTACAGAATTGTCCGTCTCTATCATTATTAATTTCTGTAAAAGCAATATTTTTAATTACGGAACCTTTTGCAAGTTTTGTAAAAATTCCACCGTAATTATCATTTGCCCAACCGAATTTAAATTTAGGGTTAATAATTTTGTAATTTCGTCCGTCAATAATTCCGGCAAAACCCGAAAGAGAATTTCCGTCGTAGTCAGTTTGAATTAAAGAGTAATTTATAAAAGGAGCATCTTGCGTTAAGCCTATAATATCGTTTGCTAACGCAAAGTAACCGTTTATAGAATAAGTGTTATTAGCATAATCCATAGCGTGCGCAACTTGCATACCTACACTTGGAATATCAAGCCAGTCTTGTGCGGTTTTAATTTCTTTTGTAATTA
>JAZRVG010000091.1:0-2910 GCA_045599025.1 Christensenellaceae bacterium
AATAACCCTAAACTTTTATAATCGTAAATTTCGGAATAATTTTCCGGACAACTTGCAAACAATTCTTTCATTTGCTTACTCATATGCTTTTCGCCACCTTTCGCACAGTAGCAATAAACCGCCCCTAACGTTGCTTCCGGATACACCGTTTTTAATAAGTCCCAACTTTTTTCGGAATCATTTATCTCCCATTCTTCCCCTTGCATTCCGTAAACACTTCGCATGGAAAAACAACTCATTCCGTCTAAATTTCCAAGAATCATAGCAACTCTATTTACTTGCTTACCTACCCTAACATGGGTTTGCACGTATTTGTTAAATTCCGTTTGCATTTTTCTATGCATAATGCACGGTTTTGAAAATCTATCGTAAGGCACATAGGGTTGTTCTATAACCCACAATCCTTCTTCCGTATTTATTTCGTTTACGCCATTTATGTACGCCATATTTAGCGAAATTTTATAACGTAAGGCATGATAATAATCATTAGCGGGAATTGTGGACCATTGCAATGCTACGTGGGTTCCGTAAGACGTTTGATTACGTTCTTTACACATACCACGCATTGCACCTAATAATATTTCATGACTATTATACAAGGCTTCGTATCCAACCCATTTATAACCGGCATTGAATAAACTGTTAAAGTGTGGGGTTACACCGGTATGCCTTGTTGCACCGTCTATATGAGTATCCGTTAAACCTTTTTCAAAAAGTTCAAACGCTTGTTTCATATTTAAAGCACTGTCTTCCGCATAGGCAAAACGGGGTTCGCCTTTTTTATTATAAACGGGACTTTTCTTGCCTTGAATACCGTAGCGTTCTATTTTGCGTGAACATATTTGATTAAAAAGGTCTTCTTCATTGTTTAAAGGTTGTGCCTTATATAAAAATGAACCGTCCCACTCGTGAGTTTGCTCTCCTAAAAAATACTCGCTATCAATTAGCGTTTTACTTGGACTTGCATTTAGACCGTTAAGTTCTCTCCCGTCTATCATTAACGAATAGTATATTCCGAGAGATTTTAAAAGCAAAACTGCTTTCTTCCAAAATTCAATATTGCATTCCGCAGTTCTTCCCCAACGGTAAGCACACCTAAAAGTCATTAAATTGCCTATACCGTTATTCAAATACCACGCTATATATTCGTAAAAATCTTGCAAGTTTTGCTCAACGTAAATAAAATCTCCCGTTCCCGTTATAATATTATCCGTTGTTGCATCACTTATTTTTTTTATATAAAAACTTCTTGAAATTTCGTTTGCAAATAATTTTATTTCAACATTTTGAGCAACTTTTTTAGGTAAAAAACGCAATACGTAATGATTTTCGTCAATTTTTACGCTACCTAAAAATTCAACGGCATTATCATTTTTTACGGTAACGTTATCATTGCTTTCGTTATAAACTAATAACCCAAAAGGACGGCTTACTCTTTGATAAGAAAAACCACCTATTATATCAAAATTTTTAGGCATTGTTATAAGCATTATTTCGCTTATTAAATAATCTACTACGTTATCGTAGCCGTAAGTTACTTTTATAATGTTTCCTTGATTTTTTAACACTCCGTCGGGAATAATAAACTCAACGCCGGAAAGGTGCTGTTGTGCCTCTATTTTTATACCATTAAAAATCACCGTGTCGTTTACGCTTACAATAAACTTTTGTTTTTCCGTTCTTGAAAATCCTTCACCTAACCAGTTGTTTTTTTCTAAATAACTCGGTACATATTCTTCACCGCAAAAAGATAAACTCGGCAAAGAAAATAAAATTTCGTCCGTCGTATCTATTGCGGATATTTTTATCATTACAAAATCAACTTCTTTTTCAAAAACGACGTCCGTTGAATATTCTTTTTTATCGCTTCTTAATATAATATCGTATATTTTGTCACAACTATCGTAATAATATCTTGTTTTTGGTTTTCCGTAATAGATCTCTAAACTAACTTTAAAATTATCGCTTTTTATATTTCCAAAATACGAAAAAGAAAACTTACCATTTTCGTTTACGGGAAAATCTTCACGAATCATACAATAAGCAGACCTTTCATGACAATAGTTAAAAGAAGAAAAAGATAAATATTCTTTATCTTTTATAATTTTTAAAGAATTTTTCAGTTCCCTATAATAAAGCGGAAAGATTTCTTCGGTACGGTTTATAAGAGGAACGTCAATTTCCCCTTTAACTCGTAATTTGTAATTGTATGAGTTATCTATTTTTCCAACTTTATAGATATAACTTTGAGTATTTGATAACCTTTTTACAGTTTTTTCCGTATGTTTTCGTTTTATTTTGTACAATTCGTTTTCCATATATTATAGTTTGAAAAAACAAAAGGCTTATTTAGGTTTGACAAATAAGCCTTTATTGTTTAATTTTATTTTCGTATTACCATTTAACAGGTGTTATTCCGTCGTCACTATAATGCCATGCTTTTGCTTTTACGGTACTATCCGTTGGCAACTCTTCACGATAACAATAATAAACAACTTTATTGTTTCCCGTTCCCGGAACGTAAACGTTTCTTATAGTAGAACCACGAATAGTATATAACTCACCGCTGTCATCCGTGCAGAAAACGTTTATACGGTAAGTAGCGTCGGTTAAACCTGCCGTAGATAATGTTAAGCGTAAGAAGTTAACATTGTCGTGAGAATATACATCTGGACCTAATATTACATTTTTGAGATTTGCAGAATCTTCAAATATGTTTCCAACGCCGTAAGTACCACGAAGGTCGCCAATAGAATCTTCTGTTAAGTATAATTTACCGGTCATTTTTACGGTAGTTAAAGAAGTCATTGCACCCATACATTTGTATCCGAGTTTAGTAACGGTATAAGGTAATTCCAAATATGTAACTTTAGTATTACCTTTAAACGCCAAGGTTTTAACTCTCGTTAC
>JAZRVG010000092.1:0-10366 GCA_045599025.1 Christensenellaceae bacterium
ATTTTTTTTTGTAAATTTATCTATTTTTGTGTATTTTTATGGTAAAAAAGACTTAAAATCTATGAAAATATTATAATATAGAATAAAACCATTGTAAAAAAATAGCATTAGTGGTATTATTTTAGTATGAAAAAGATAAACGGAACGTGGATTGAATTCCACCATTTAAACAAAACGGAAGGCAAATATTTTAACGAAACGATACATAACTACAATTCAAGCGATTGGAGAAAGGTTATTGAAGAAATGGCAAACAAGGGTATGGAATACCTTGTTTTAATGGGTTCGGGCAATTTTGAAGGCGACGAATACGACGGCGTATTTTATAAGTCGGACGTGTTCCCCTTTTCTCCCCTTTGCAAAAATTGTGAAGACCCGCTTGGCGATTTATTAACTTATGCGGACGAATTTAATATGAAAGTTTTCGTTTCGGTAGGTTTTTATCACGATTGGACTAAAACCTTATATAATATGACGAGTGACAGCGTGTTTGAAAAATCTTTTACCGCTATTGACGAAATTCACGCAAAGTACGGAAACCATAAGTCGTTTTACGGTTGGTACTTCCCCGATGAAAGCGAAATTAGAAAGTATTTAGACGAAGAATTTATTTCTTACGTTAATAAAAATACCGCAAAAGTAAAATCGTTGAACGAAAATTACAAAACGCTTATCGCTCCTTACGGAACTTGTATGCTCGTTGCCGACGATTACTACACTTCTCAATTAGCAAGGCTTGACGTAGATTTCGTAGCGTATCAAGACGAAGTCGGTGTAAAAAAGGCCGACGCAGAACACACCGCTAATTATTACAAAGCCTTAAAACAAGCACACTACAAAGCCGGTAAATCAAAACTTTGGGCGGACGTTGAAGTGTTCACTTTTGAAGGGGACGTTTACCGCTCCGCTTTAATTCCCGCACCGCTTGAAAGAGTTGAAAGCCAAATAAAAGCAATAGAGAATTACGTTGACGAAATTTTAATTTACGAATATTTCGTTATGCAAAAATAAAAAAACAAAATTTAAAAGCGTTTTTGCCGTATAGCAAAAACGCCTTTTCTATATATAATATATATTATTTAGCAATAAAGTATAAAATATCTTTTGAAATTTCTCCGATATTTTCAACTTCAAGACCTGCAACCAAACTTGCTTCCGCAAACAAAACGTTTGCAAGTTTATTAAAGTCATCGGAATCAACTAAACTCTTTAATTTTTCAAATATCGGGTGTTTAAGGTTGATTTCCAAAATTTTTTGTGCTTTTACTCCACCTTCCGCACCTATTTGAGAATTCATTATCTTTTCCATTTCAAGCGAAACTTCGCCTTCCGTAGATAAGCATACTGCGTGTTCGTTCAAGCCGTTATTTCCCGTAACCTTTGAAACTTTACCGTTTAATGCGTCTTTAACTTTTGATAAAATTTCTTTTTCTTCGTCGGTTGCGTCGTCTTGACCTACGCCGTCAACTTCAACGTTCTTGAACGCCTTGCCGTCATAGTCTTGCATAAACTTAACTGCAAATTCGTCAACTTCGTCAATGAACGCTAAAACGTCCTTTCCGCTTTGAATAAACTTTTCGGTTTTAGGCAAGTTCTTTACCGCTTGAACGGTTTTTCCGCTTACGTAATAAATTCCGTCGGTATCGGGATTTTGGTCTAAATATTCACGCAAAGTGATAAGTTTTTCGTTCTTTATTGAATAGAAAAGCAATAAGTCTTTCAAAGTGTCTTTATTCATACCGAAACTTTGATATATGCCGAATTTGAGTTGAAGACCGAACGCTTTAAAGAATTTTTCGTAGTTCTCTCTATCGTTTTTAAGCATATTTTCAAGTTCTTGCTTAATTTTCTTTTCAATGCTACTTCCTATCGCTTTGAGTTGGCGTGATTGTTGAACTGTTTCACGAGAGATATTTAAAGTTACTTCGCTATCAACCAAACCTTTAACGAAACTGAAATGGTCGGGCAAAAGGTCGGAACATTTGTCCATAATCATTACGCCGTTCGTGTAAAGTTTCAGGCCCTTTTCGTATTGCTTTGAATAGTAGTTATACGGTGCTTTTTCGGGTATAAACAAAAGTGCTTTGAAGTCAACTGCTCCTTCAACCGACATATGAATAGTTTTTATAGGATTTTCACTGTCGTAAAAACTGTCTTTATAAAAACTGTCGTACTCTTCCTTGTTAACTTCCGTTTTAGACTTTTTCCAAATAGGAACCATTGAGTTTACCGTTTCTTTTTCGGTATAACTTTCTTGCTTATCGTCTTCCCCTTGCTTATATTTAGTTACGAGCATTTTGATAGGATAACGGATATAATCACTGTACTTTTTGATTAAACTTCTTAAAGTGTATTCTTCAAAATAAGTATCGTAATTGTCGTTTTCGGTGTTTTCCTTTATATATAAGGTAATTTCCGTTCCGTTTTGTGCTTTTTCACTTTCGGTTATTTCGTAACCGCTTGCTCCGCTTGATACCCACAAATTAGCCTTTTCTTCGCCGTATTTTTTAGATAAAACTTCAATTTTATCGGCTACCATAAACGCAGAATAAAAACCTACGCCGAATTGACCTATTATGTTGATATCTTCTTTTTTAAGATTATCGTCCTTTTTAAAATCAAACGAACCCGATTTTGCAATAGTACCTAAATTGCTTTCTAATTCTTCGGCGTTCATACCTATACCGTTATCAGTAATTTTAATTGTTCGGTTTTCTTTGTTAACTTCTACGTCAATGTAAAAATCGTTGCGTGAAAGACCGGATATATTATCGGTAAGCGATTTATAATAGAGTTTGTCTATTGCGTCTGAACAGTTAGATAAAAGTTCCCTTAAAAAGATTTCTTTGTTCGTGTAAATGGAATTTATCATAAGGTCCAAAACCCTTTGTGATTCCGTTTTAAACTTTTTCATATTTATTCGCTCCTAAATTTATTTTTTAGCACTCTCACCTTTTGAGTGCTAACTTATTATAATACCTAAAAAAACAAATTGCAAGTATTTTTGAAAAAAAATCTTAAAAACTTTTAAAAAAAAGCACGAAAAAAAGCGGGGCTACACGCCACCGCTTAAATTTCTTTACGATTAGTCTTTATTTTCAGCCATTTCAATAACTTGCTTACCGTCATAGTAGCCACATTTAGCACAAACTCTGTGAGCTTGTTTTTGAGCGTGGCATTGAGGACATTCAACCAACGTAGGAACTTTTGCTTTATAGTTATTTGCAAATCTCTTTGCACCTCTTGATTTTGAAACTTTACTCTTTGGAACTGCCATATTAAAACACCTCTCTATTATTTACAATTACATTTTTCTTTATTTAAATTAGCACCGCAAACGGGACACAAACCCTTGCAGTCACTTTTGCAATAGATAACCGACGGGAAATTCGTTAAAATAACGTCCGTAACCGCTTTGGTTAAATCTACAACGCCCGATTTATACAGATACTCGTCGTCATCTTCGTTCGGGTCAGATAAAACGTAGGTTACCGAAAAATCTTGCGAGAAGTTATAAACGGCGTCATCCAAACACCTATCACATTTACCAACAATAGTGCAACTAACGTTACCGTCCACGAAAACGTCGTCATTGTGAAGTTCTAACGAACCGCTAACGCTTATGGGCAAATTAGTTACGGCGTTCGGTATTAAACTCAATTCTTCCTTCGGGTTAAAATCAAAAGAAAAATCTTCCGTTTGTTTTCCGCTAAATTTTAATTTTCTTACGTCAATAATCATTACGCTTTAAAATTATAACCTATTTAAAAGGTTTTGTCAAACTATTATTATAAATAATAACAATATTTTTTATAATTTTACTTTTTTGCTTTATTATTTTTTGTTTTTAGTGTAATATATTACTATGAAAGTTTGTGCAACCGTTTGCGAATATAACCCACTTCATAACGGACATATTTCGCATTTGAACTACATAAAGAATACTCTTTCGCCCGATTTAACCGCCGTTATTATGAGCGGTAATTTCGTTGAGCGTGGCGAAGTTGCTATTTTAGATAAATACCAAAGGGCTATTCACGCAATTAGGGCGGGGGCGGATATAGTTTTTGAACTTCCAACCGTTTTTTCCGTAGCAAACGCCGAAATTTTTGCAAGTGGCGGTATGAAACTTATAAATTCGCTCTGTGGTGAAAAATCAATTTGTTTCGGAGCGGAAACGGACGATAAAGAATCGTTAATTTCCACCGCTAAAACGCTTTTAAACGAACCGAAAGAAGTTAAAAATTACATTAAAACGGAACTTAAAAGCGGTGTTTCCTTCGTAAAAGCACGCTCTAACGCTTACGAAAAATTGAATATTTCGGGCGTTAATACCGAATTTTTAAACTCCCCTAACAATATTTTAGCCGTTGAGTATGCTAAAAGTATTTTAAAAAATAACTACAATATTGAAATATTCCCCTTAAAAAGAGTTTCAAGCGAATATTCTTCAACAAAAATAAAAGGTAAAAACGCATCGGCTTTGGCTATTAGAACGGCTATTTTAAACGGGAAAAAGCGTAGCGTAAAAAACACTTTACCTAAATTCGTTTACGACGATTTACCTAAAACCTTACCCGACTTTTCAAGGGAAATTTTATATTCTTTAAACTTAAAAACAAAACAAGAACTAACCGAAATTTGCGACGTAAACGAAGGGCTTGAAAACAAAATTAAAGAAGTTTTAAAGTATAGTTTTACCGCAGACGAAGTTATTGAAAACTTAAAATCAAAACGCTATACGGAAACACGGCTTAAAAGAATTTTAATTTGTTCGCTACTTGGTATTACCGAAAAATTTCAAAAAGAGTGTTTAAAAAACAATTTGTATCTTAAAGTTTTAGCGGTAAGAAAGGACAGTAACGCTTTAAATCTTTTATCAAATTCCGCTTATCCTTTGATAACGAGAAAAAGCGATTTTGAAAAATTAAACGGCACGCAAAAAGAGTGTTTTTTAAAGGATGTTTTTGCAAACGAAGTTTATTCAAAAGCACTCGGCATTAAAACCAACGAATTTGATATGAAAATTTTATAATTAAAAAATCTCACTTTTTAGTGAGATTTTTTTGTTAATTTAGGTATTCGTCTTCGTTGTATTCGCCTTTATAAAGAGCGTTAAACTCCACTTCAAGTTGGCTTAACAAGTCGTTATCGGTAACAAGTTCAAGTTCTTTTCCACCGTCAAACACTTTTAAAACGATAATATTATCTTCCGTTTCTTCTTCGGTCAATTCGGCAGGTTGTAAAAAAACGTAAGTTACGCCTTCTTTTTCTATATCTCCTAAAAAGTAATATTCCGAAACGGTATTGTTTTCGTCCTTTAACTCAACTATCTTTTCGTCAAAAATATCTTCTTCGTCAATTCCGTCAAGTTCTTCTAACTCTTCGCTACTATTACCGTTTTCCGAAAACTTATCTTCTAAAAAATCTCCGTTTATATCAAAATATTTATTCATTTTAAAAACCGCCTTTTTGCTTTGCCATATAAGTTTCAAGTATATACGACGCTGCAACTTTATCTATAACCGCTTTCCTGTCTTGCCTACTAACGTCCCCTTCCAAAAGCACTCTCCTTGCTTCTTTGGTAGTAAAACGCTCGTCTTGAAAAACGATAGGAATATCCGTGTGTTTTTTAAGTTCTTCAACGAAACTTTCCGTTTTTAAAGTTTGCTCGCTTTTCTTTCCGTCAAAGTCAAGCGGAAGTCCGCAAACAATAACGTCGGCAAATCTTTCCTTTGCAATTTTACTTAAATATTCCAAATCTTTATTAAAGTTTTTACGGTAGTAAGTTTCAAGCGGTAACGCCATTTGACAAAACGGGTCGCTAACCGCTATACCTATTCTTCTATCACCTATATCAAATGCTATGTATTTCATAATTTCCTTTTTTTTCGTATATTTTGACAAATTTCGCAAATACTTCTACTAACCGGTTATTCGGTAATTATAAAGGAGAAGTATGAACGGAACTTATTTTTGCGTTGGTCTTTGCCTTGGTATGATTGGCGGTGCTATTATAGTTGCCAACTCTCAAAAGGCAAGACAAATGGTTAAAGACGGCCAAGAAGAAATCGTTAAGAAAGCCGAACAACTTTCTAAATGCGATTGCAATAAAAAAGAAAAACAAGATAAAGAATAAAAGTTTCGCTTCGCTACGGCGGAGCGTTTCTTTTTTTATTTTAATTCTTCTAAAATTTGTTTTAAAGTTTTTACAAAACCGTCAATTTCTTCGTAAGTATTTTCTTTACCGAAAGTAAATCTTATAGAAGAAAATGCGTCTTTACCCGATAAGCCCATTTCGGTTAACACGTGCGACGGTTCTATTGAGCCTGCCGAACAAGCCGCCCCGAGCGACGCACAATAGCCGTTTAAATCAAGTTTTGTGTTAAGCGTTTCGCCGTTTATTCCTTTAAACAAGATATTTGCATTATTTGGAAGCCTTAAATTTCTATCGCCGTTAAGTTTAGCAAACGGAATTACTTTCAAAACTTCGTCAATAAAATAATTTCTTAAAGAAGTTATTTTTTCGTTGTTTTCTTTAAGGTTTTCTCTATTAAATTTCAATGCGTAGGCAAGACCTATTGCTCCTGCTACGTTACTCGTTCCGCCACGCATAGCCCTTTCTTGATGTCCGCCCGATATAATGGAAGAAACTTCAGTACCGTTTTTTACGTACAAAAAGCCAACGCCTTTCGGTCCGCCGAATTTGTGAGCAGAGCAAGAAAGCATATCAACGCCTAAATCTTTAACTTTAAAATCTATCGCTCCTACCGCTTGAACGGCGTCGGTAAAAAATAAAGAGCCTTTTTCGTGAGCAATTTTTGCAACTTCTTTAACAGGTTCAATCGTTCCGACTTCGTTATTAGCAAACATTAAAGTGGTTAAAAAAGTGTTTTCGTCAACCTTTTCAAAATAGTCGTTTACACTAACGAAACCTAATTCGTTAGGCTTGATTTTTTCAACGGTTACGCCTTTTAAATTAGAAATCGTGTTGAGCATTGCGGAGTGTTCAATAGAAGAAGTTACTATTTTGTTTTTAGTTCCTCTTTTATCGTAAGTACCCCTAACCGCCCAGTTATCGCCTTCCGTTCCTCCGGAAGTAAAATACACTTCGTTAAAGTCCGCTCCGATAATTTGTGCGATAATATCTCTCGCCTCGTCAAGACCGTTTACCGCTTGCCTACCGATAGAGTGCAAGGAATTTGCGTTTCCGTAATATGAAGTTAAATAAGGCATCATTTTTTCAAGAACTTTCGGTTCTAACGAAGTTGTTGATGCGTGGTCAAAATAAACAGTTTTCATAAGTAAATTAAGGTTCTCTAATAAGTTTTACGGGTTTTTCTTTTGCAATTTTGATAATAGGAATTATGGAAGAAATTATACCCGTTATAATACTTGCCACCATTATCAAAATAATTTGTCTTGAACCGAATAATGCAAGATTGATAGTTAAGCCCATTTCGTTACGTATATAATTGTTTACGAAGAAACAGCCGAAATATGCAATTAAGTTTGCAAGAACACCGTTTATAAACGATATTATTATACTTTCGGTTATGAACATACTGAATATGTCTTTTCCGCCCGAACCTAACGCACGGAGTACGCCTATCGTTTGGCGTTTTGAAACTATGCTCGTTGATATATAGTTAAAGAGCATAAATACCGAGAACAACGCCAAAACTAACGAAACGTATAGGAAAAGTTGAGTAAAATCTTTAAACATTTCAGCATTTTCGTCAATTACTTCCAAAATACCGTTATTGTACCAAGACAAAACTAAACCGCTACTTTTCGTTATTTCGTTTGAAAGTTTTTTAGCCGATAATTTTGTGGTTTGATAAAGCGGAGTTACAAGCCTTGAATACAAACCTTGTTCGGTATAAACGTTTAGTCTTTGAAGACCGCTTTTACTCATAACAAGCGGAAAAACTATTTGGTTACCGTAATACTTATTATCGTCGGTATCAACGCCTACGTATGCCCCTACAATTCTAACTTGATTCGTGCCTATTGTAGCGTTTGCATCGTCCGTTTGCGTTAATTTTATAATTTTATTTACGCCTTTTTCTTTTGACCAGTCTTCACTGCCGAAAGCGTTTGTTTTTAAATCGTAAATACTACTTTGAACGGTTTTTATAAGTTCAAGATAGGAGTTAAGCCAATCAAGAACGTCGTCGTTTAAAGTAGGTAAATTGTAAGAAGTAATTTTATCTTCCAACTTTTTAATATCCGTTTTTTGCTCGTCGGTTGCAGAAGAATATTCGTAATAGAAAAGTTTATCTATATGCTTTAAATTGATTAAAGCGTCGTTTTCGCTTAAAGAAACTTCACCGTTTTCAAGTTTTACATCGCTAAATAAAGTTATTTTATTTTCACTTAAATCTTCAATATTATAATATTTTGCATACCCGTTTTGAAGTCCCGTTGCGGTACTTTGCAAATAATAGTTTTGCGTTTTGGGTAGTTCTGGAAAATCAACTTTCGTTTTTCCTAAATCAACTAAATAAGTGCTTGCTCGGGAATAAATTCTTTTTCTCTTTTCGTTCCAACCTTTTCCAACGAATAAACATTTGTATATTCCGTTATCTATAAAGGTAGTAAAATCGTCGCATAAAGCAACGTTTTCCGACGCATTAAGATAAGTTTTTACGGGATTATATTTTTCGGGAATTTTAGGCGAAGAAACTATACATTTTATTACGTATTCGGTAGAGCCGAAAGACACTTTCGTATCTATCAATTCTTGTATTGTTTCCGCTTCTATATTATCGTTGTGCGAATATTTTGCCGAATATACCAAACTTTCCGCCAAATAATCGGTTATTGCTACGTAGTTTAAATCGGCCACGTTGTTATCGTAAATATCAACTTTCGGGTAAGTACCGCAAAGAACTTTTAAATTATAGCCGTTTGGGTCAACCCCCGTTATTTCGGAATTTGAATTAAAGGTAAGTTCGTCGGCGGAAAATTCAATTATTCCGTTTGCTTTTTGTGTATAATATTGTTTACCTTGAAAACTTTGCATAGAACCTAAACCGAAAACGGTAAGTTCTTTGTTTATGTCCGAATTAGTATAGTGCAAATCGTCAAAATCGTATATTCCTTTGAACTTATAGCCCGTTGTTTTTTCAAGGTTATTACGGGTATTTTCACTAATTCTTATACTCTTACCCGTAGTGTAATTTTCGCCTAAATATTTTGCGGAAACGGAAAGTGAATCGTATTCTCCCGTTCGTATAATATTTGCAACTACCCTTGAATTTTGAAAGGACGCTATCGTATCAAAAAGCCCGAAAACGGCAAACGCTATTGCCGATAATAGTATAGTAAATATAAGCCTTAACGGTTTTACTTTTAACGATTTAATACCGAGTTCCGCAGAACTGACATACTTCATTTTACTGTTTATAAGTTTGGCGTTTTCGCTTTGTGTAATATTTTCTAATTTAGCGGTATCGGTAGCGTTTTTTACCCTTACGGACAATTTTTCGCTAAATTCAATCAACCTTTTTTCTCTTATCGCTTTTAAAAGTAATTCCGTTTCTCCGCCATTTAGCGTTGCACCCGATTTTACAGTTATTCCGTTTCCGCTATCAAAAACGTTTCCTATAATTTCGGTATCGGTAATTTCAACGTCTTCACAAATTTTCCCGTCTATTAAACGTATAATTCTGTCGGCGTACTTTTCGGCAAGTTCCAAATCGTGCGAAACTATTAAAATAAGTTTTTCTTTGGAAAGGGTTTTTAAAGTTTCCATAACTTGAACGCCCGTTGCACTGTCAAGAGCACCCGTCGGTTCGTCCGCCATTATTATTTGCGGATTTTTAACTAACGCACGTGCTATGGCTACCCTTTGTTTTTGCCCGCCCGAAAGTTCGTTCGGTTTACGGCGTTCGTAACCTTCCAAATCAACTTTTTTAAGTATTTCTTTTATCTCTTCCGAAGTGGTGTGTTTTCCTTGAAGTTCGTTGGCTATCTTTATATTTTTTTCCACCGTATAATCGGGTAAAAGATTGTATTCTTGAAAGATAAAACCGACGTAGGTATTACGGTAACTGTCGTAATCGCTTTGCGAAAATGACGCAAAGTCTTTTCCGTCTATTAAAACGTTTCCGCCGTCAATATCGTCAAGACCGCCAACCGTGTTAAGCAAAGTCGTTTTTCCGCTACCCGATTTACCCGTAACAAAAATCATACCCGTGTTTGGAAATTTTACAGATATATCATTGAGAGCATATACGTCCCCCGCCTTACTTTCGTATTTTTTTACTACGTTTTTTAATTCTAACATTTTTTCCTTTTAATGCTTTTTATTGCATATTTAATATAATAACAAATATTATATTATTTTGCAACAAATAAG
>JAZRVG010000093.1:0-7104 GCA_045599025.1 Christensenellaceae bacterium
AAATACACTTCTTATATAAACAAAATTAAAGAAACGAAAGACTACTACTTTATTTATATTTCAAACGTTCAAGCACACGTAGTTAGTAAAGCCAATCTAAAAGAAGGAAGTATTGAAGAACTTAACGAAATTTTAAAAAACAATTTAGGTAAAAAATTCAAAGCATTAAAGAAGTAAAAAAAGAACCTACAATGAAGTGCACCTCCAAAAGTGTCTAACTTTTGGATTCACATCAAAAAAGTAGGTTCTTTTATTTTTATTTTTTAACGGGTTCGTTTACAACTTCTTGCTTATCGTTAACTACTTCTTGCTTAACTTCTTCAACTATTTTCTCGATATTAACAACGGCTTGTTGTTCAAGTTTAGTATCTTCTTTTATATTTTCCAACTCAACGTTATCGTATAATTCGGTTTCATTTTCGTCCATTTCTTCGTGGAAGTCTTTTATTTGGCTCATCATAAACTTTAATCTTACGACGAATTCCAAACGTTGTTTACCTTCTTTGCTATACGGATTATGACTATTTATATACATTTCTGCATTTAAAGATAAATCTTTAACTGCCTTTTTGTATTCTTCGGATTCAATATCCATTGAAGATAATTTTTCAAGCGGATTTGCTATTAAATTTTCAAAACTGTCTTTCTTTTTGTCGTTAGACTTGTTAGGCTTTAATAAATTTGCGATTTCGCTAATATCTTTAGCGTCAACGTCGTAATCTTGTGCTTTTTGATTATCACTCAAATAAACGCCGAAAACTTTCTTGTAATTGTTAGAAAAACTTTCATTTTCAAAAACGTCGTCGTCTATATATTCAAGTTCTTGTTCTATTGAACTTTTAAAATTGTTATTAGCACTTTTTCTTCTAAAAATTTGGTTCCAAGATTGTTTTAATCTAAACCAAAAGCCGTCCGAATCGTTTTCGTAAATGTAATCTATTTTCTTTGGCATAATATAACCCCACCCTTTGTATAAAAAACTTTAATTAAAGTTTAACACTTTGTTATTTATTTGTCAATTTATAATATTAAAAATCGTTATTTTCAAGTACTATTTCTTTTTCGTTTAGATAATTTAACGGGCTTTCTTTATCAAAATTAAACCGTAATTTATAAGCCGTTAAATTTTGATATTTTTGATTAAACTTTTCGTTTATTTCGTTTCTTCCGTACTTTCCGTCTCCTATAACGAAATGTCCTAAAAATGCCGAGTGGGCTCTTATTTGGTGAGTTTTTCCCGTAAAAAGTTCAACTTCCACCATTTGATAATCTTCAAAGGTTTTAAGTACTTTAAACCCCGTTTTTATCTCTACCGAATTTTTAACTTTTTCTTTATAAATCTTAACCAAACTCTCTTTTTCGTCCTTAACCAAAAACGCAGTGTAAACTCCGCTTTCCTTTTCAAATTTACCGTAAGTTTTACAAAGATAATATTTTTTTACCGTTCTTAATTTAAACGCTTTTAGCATTTCGTTTTCGGCCGTTTTGTTTAGAGCAAAAACAAGCAAACCTTTGGTGTTTCTGTCAAGTCTATGGCATAAAACCGCCGTTTCGTACTCCCTTTTTACCTGACTAAAAAAATCTTCTACGGTTATTCCACGTGGCTTATCTAAAACTAAAATATCGCTACTTTCGTAAACTACCGTAAGCGGTTTTTGAGTGCCGTCAAAATAAATTTCAACAACGTCGCCTATTTCTAAAAGTATATCGTTATTTACCCTTTTGCCGTTTACTTTTATATCTTTTTTCCGTAGCAATTTACAAAAAACGGAATAAGGCAAACCGCCGTTATAACTTTCAAGCAAAAATTTAGAAAGTTTTTGTTTAGTTTCGTTTTTAAAAGTTTTCATATAAAAAAATTATACACTTTTTTTTGATTTTAAGCAACGCTTTACTATAAATACGCATAAAAAACAAACGGCTAAAACGGTTAACACCACAAAAAACCGTGTTAAAAATGCATAAACGGTATAACTTATTATCAACCCTTCTAAAAGTTGAAAAAGAGCAAATTTTAAAGCAAACTTTCCGCTCGTTTCGGTTTTTATTGCAAAAATAGCCGTTAAACACGGTGTGTAAACGTAATAAAAAACCGCAAGGGCAATAATAGAAGAAAGGGGTAAATTTATCTTTCCGCCGAGTAGCGTTATAACGCTTGAAAGTACTCCTTCTTTTGCAAATATTCCCGTAATTAAAGATACGGCTATTTTATAATCGTATATACCTATCGGGTAAAAAAGCCATTTAAAACTTTCCCCTAAAAAGAATATAATACTTCTATCGCTGTTTAATGGAATACAAATATTTCTTAAAAGGTAAACGCCGTTGGAAATTAAAAATATTACCGTTAAAATTTTTACCGAAACTTGTTTTAAAGTTTTTAAAGTGGTTTCCGCTAAATTTTTTACGGAAGGAACTCTTAAAGGGGGCAACTCTATTATTAGCGGAACTTTTTTCCCTTTTATTATTTTATTTGATATAACGCTTTGTAAAACTGCAAGCAAAACGCCGAAAACATAAATACCAACAACGAACAAAAACGGATTTTTAACCGTAGGAAGATTTGCCAAAAATGTAATAAAAGGGATTTTTGCCGAACAACTTATCATACCGGTCGTTAAAATAACTTTCTTTTTAAGCGAAGTGTTTTCAAGCCCGTTTGCCGTAACCGCCGAAACCGCCGTGCAACCAAGCCCTGTTAAAAGAGTAAAAATTGCTCTGCCGTTAAGCCCTAATTTTGATAAAATTCCGTTTAAAATATAAGCAACCCTTGACATATAGCCCGATTGTTCCAGCAAATTTAAAAATATTGTTAATATTAAAATTTGCGGTAAAAAGGCAAAAACCCCACCGAGACCACCGATTATTCCTTCAAGTAAAAGCCCTTGTAAAAACGGAGAAATTTTAAGGTAAAATCTACTTTTTTCAACAATATTCGATAAGTTTTCAAACACTTTTTCATTTAAAAAATCAGCCCCGATTTTCCCTATACCGTATTTGCCGAAAGTTAGGTAAAATACCCCTAAAAGAACTAACGAAAGTATTATCGGGGAAAGTATGCCGTAGGTTAAAATTTTATCAAAAAATTGCGTTTTTTTAGTTGGAACTTTAATAAATTTTGATAAATTTATATCGGTTTTTAACGGTTTTTTATCAAAATTTGAGTAATTTTTTACAATTTCAACTAATTTTTTAAGGTCGTTTTTATTTTTAAAGTCGCCTAAAATCACTTTACACGGAAGTTCGTTTTCTAAACCGCTTACGTCTATTTTACCGCCCGATTTATAAAGTTCGCTTACCATATTTACGGCTAATATTATTTTTTTATTTAGTTTTAAAAGCGTTTTTAAAGTGTTTTCTACAAGTGGTAGAGTGATTGCTTCTACTAAAAAAACAATTAGTCCGTTTGTTTTTAAAACTTCGTTTATCGCATTTTTTTCTTCAAGCGTTACGGCGGAAAGAGAGTAAGTTCCCGCCAAATCAACTACCGTTTTACTTTTATCGTATTTGAAAGGTTTTCTTACCGAATTAACCGTTACTCCATGCCAATTACCCGTTTTCTCTTTTGCACCCGTTAAGCCGTTAAAAAGGGTCGTTTTACCGCTATTCGGCATTCCAAACAATATAATTTCACTCAACTTCTTTCACCAAAATTTCACGCTGTAAACTGTTTTCTATCGCTATCGTTCTACCAAAAAGTATTACCGTTATATCGCCGAAGATATTTCTGTTTTCCACCTTTAACAAAACACCTTTTAAAAAGCCTAAATCGGTAAGTCTTTTTTTTATTTGTCCGTTACTGCCTATATATTCTATATAGATACACTTACTACCTTTTTTTATATCAAATAAACACATAGTAGAATATATGTTTTTAATAAATATAAAAATGCGAAAAGGCGTAAACCTTTTCGCATTTAATTTGTTTTTTTATAATTATTTATCTTCTTCTTCAAGAACTACTGCTTTATCCTTCGGCTTAATTACCAAAAGCAATACTATTGCTATAAGGCAAGCACCCGAAATGCAAAGAAGTATGAAAGGAAGGGTATTAACCGAAAGCCAATCTTTAAAACTCGTTACGTATTTAACGGAAATAAAGTTTTCTTTTACTTCAATGTTTCTAGTGTAAGCGGTTTTAGAATTGCCACCTGCATCGTAAACAGAAACTTTAACTCTGTATAAGCCTTTCTTTGAAGGAGTGAAAGTTAAAGAACCGGTGTCAAGTTCTTCTTCGGCAGTTGCAAATTCTGCATTTCCGTCTTTAGCGTATTCCAAAGTGTAAGTAGTTTGAACGTCGTTTCCGTAAACCGAAACGCTACTTACCGTATATTTACTACCTAAATAACCGTTTTCTTGATAACTTGAAGAAATAACGATATTAGGACCTAAATCGTCAAGAGTAAATTCAAAAATAGGAACAATAAGTTCACGCAAACTTTCGTCTTCCGAAAGAGTAGATTCTTCGTTGCAAGTTTCGTCGGTATAGAATTTTTCGTTACTGTAATAAAGTTCGTCACCGTTCGTGTCGTAACATTTATAGAAACCGTCGTTTAATTCTTTTAAACCTTTAATAGAAATTTCTTTGTAGTGTTCGCCTTGCATATCCGTATAAGGAATTTGCATTAAAACGTAAAATCTGTAAGTACCGTAAGAGTTAATTGAAAAACTTACCGATAAAGTACTAAACGTTGAAGTTGAAGAATAGGAAGAAGAACCGTTTCCGCAATAGTAAGCGGTTTTTTTGATAGAACCGTAAGGCATATTGCTGTCAATTAAAGATTCAACGGAAGGAACTGTGAAACTGTCTTCCCCTGCCCTTAATTGTTCGTCGTTTTTCTTGGTTGCTTCTAAAACTTTTTGTTCGTATTCGTTAAGTTTGTCGTTATCTAATTTATAAGCAAGTCTTAAATCGTCAAAATCGTTAGTAACGGTAAATTTAATTCTATAAGTTTGAGTAACGGATGCATCGCTACTTTTAACGATAAGTTCGTGCATACCTAAATCTTTGTTAACTCTAACCGTAAGTTTTGCGTTTTTATCGGTTGAACCTGCCGTATAAGAAACAACGTAGTTATCGTTAGCAACGTCACTACCGTTTTCAAAAATATTAACGGCGCCGTTGTCTTCAAAATTAGCGGTAATTACAACGTCAGAATAAGGAATTTCTTTAACCCCGTCTTTATCAATTTCCAAAGAATAATCCGTTGCAAGCATAATAGTTTCTTCTAAATCGTATAATGCTTTTGCGTTTGCCAAATTTGTTTTTAAATTGATAAACGGTAAAACAAGTAATACCGAAATAGCAACTACGAAAAACTTTTTAAAGTAATTTTTAAACATATTGTACTCCTGTCCGATAAAAGTGATAATCTCACTTATACACATAATTATACGATTATTATTTTACTATTTTTATAATAATTTGTCAATGCAAATTACAAAATAAAATTAAACTTTTTAATATATTAAAAGTAACGAGTTTTTAAGGCTTACGAATATAATAAGTGAAAGGTTTTTTACTTATGAATTATTTTAACTTACTTACAATAGCGTTAAGCGTTAGTTTAGACTCTTTTTTTTGCGGACTTTCCGCATCAATGAAAATTAACCGAAACTTTAAAACGGTTTTAGGAATAATACTTTCGGTATTTACTCTTTGCGTTATAGGTTCGTTTTTAGGCGAAAAAACGGGAGAAGGTTTAAAAAATATCGCCAACTTTTTAAGCGGAACTATACTTTCCGTTATAGCCGTTATAGATTATATTTCCGAAAAAAAAGAAAGTGAAAACGGTAAACTTTTCTCGAAAAAAAACAATAATTTTTTTCAAGGAATAATTTTAGGACTTGCGGTTGGAATTGACGGAGCGGTCGGTTGTTTTACACTTTCGCTTTTAGGCGTTAACGGTTTAATTGCTCCGCTTACGGTTACCGCTTTTCATTTAGTATTGCTTATTTTTGCCTTTTTAATAACCGATTTCGGTTTTGCAAAAAAACTAGCCCAAAAATCGTTTATTGCACCGCTTATTCTATTTTTGCTTGGAATATTCAAAATAATAAGCGGAATTGTTTGAGTGAGATTGCACCTTTGGTGCAGTGATATGCCTTACGGAGTGATATTACCTTCGGTAGTGATATTCCGCCTTTCGGCGGAATATCACTTAAAAAAGCGTTGCTTAATTGCAACGCTTAAATTTTTATAAATTAGTGTTTACGGTAACGCTCGTGTCAAATATCTTCCACGGAGCAATATCTTTCGGTGGTTCTACTTTGAAAACCAGTCTTTCTTTCGTTACGGGGTGCGTGAACGAAAGTGAAGTTGCCCACAAAGCAAGTTTGCCCTTTACTGCCGTTTCTCCGCCGTAACGCATATCGCCGAATACGGGGTAACCTAAATTTGACATTTGTACTCTTATTTGGTGCGTTCTTCCCGTATGAAGTTTAATTTGAGTAAGAGAAAGTCCGCCTTTTTCTTCTACAACGTTATATTCAAGTTCGGCAAATTTTGCACCTTCAACGGTTTGTCCGCAAACGTAAACCATATTGTTTATAGGGTTTTTCTTTAAGTAGTTTGTAAGCGTTTGTGATTTTTTATTGAGCGTTCCAACTAATACCGCATAGTAAACTTTTTGGAAATCGCCGTCCTTCATTTGTGCGGAAAGTCTTGCCGCCGCCTTTGAAGTTTTTGCAAATACCATAACTCCGCCCGTAGGTCTGTCTAACCTATGAACAAGACCGATATAGCAATTACCCGGTTTTTCGTCACGAACTTTGATATATTCTTTTATCATAGTAAGTAAATCTAAATCTTTGCTCTCGTCTTCGCAACAAGGAACGTTTTGCGGTTTTAATACTACTATAATATGATTGTCTTCGTAAATAATAATTGGTTCTTCCATAATAATTTCCTTAAAGTTAATTTTTTGAAGTCCACATTCCCGAACATCCGCAAGGTAATACTATACCTTCTTCGGTAGGCAAGCCTACTTCGTATGCGTCAATATTTCCGCCGTAATCTTTCAAAGCAAGCGTTAAAATGTTCTTTATTACTTGTGGTTGTAGCCCCGTAGTGTAACTGTTTATTAAAAAGAATAACGGGTTATC